>NZ_LZHK01000066.1:0-31565 GCF_001690415.1 Gilliamella sp. Imp1-1 | reverse complement strand
TAAGACATTTAATATCACGCATTCATTAAGCAAGAAAGGATGTCCTTATGACAATGCGGTAGCGGAAGCGACATTTAAAACAATTAAAACGGAATTTGTAAAAGGCCAACGTTTCAACTCAACGGCTGAGTTACAACGCGCTTTTTCGGCTTATGCCTATTGGTATAATCATAAACGATTACATTCTTCGTTAGGCTACTTGCCTCCCATTGAATTTAAAAAACACTTACCCCTTAATTTTTTTGTTTGAAAATGTATTGCCATTCCAAACATTCATCAATCAAATAATTATCAAACTCTTTTCCTCTATCAGAATGAAACAACTCAATCGTCTGTAAGTTCATTGGAATTTGACTCATAGCTTGCATGACCAGTGCCGCTGTTTTATGCCTGCCAGCACTTCGCCCCACTATTTCTCGATTACTGATATCAACAATTACACAAAAGTAGTGCCAACGTTGTTTAACCCTTACATAGGTTAAATCGGTCACCAATATCTTTCGTGGTTGACCTATATTAAATTCTCGATTCAGTTCATTCCCCACCAGCGATTCATTGCTTTTTTCTGTATGAATACAATATTTTTTACAGGTGTATTTCGAAACCCAGCCATTTTTCGCCATGATTCGACCTATTCGGCGTCGAGATACGGTTATGCCTTGCTTTCTCAGCTCTGCTTGCAGACGCCTTGTACCATAAGCACGATAATTAGTATTAAAAATTTTACCCACTATTTCACTCAGTGATATATCTTGTGATTGCTGCGTTAATTGCCGTTGATAATAGAAACGATTTCGGGTTACATTTAAACATCGACATAATGCACGTAAGCTGTATCGATGCTTATTATGTAAAATTAACTCGATTTTCTTCCCATTATCAACGCCGCTTGCTTTAGGATATCATTCTCCATTAACAAACGTTTATTCTCTTTGCGTAGCGCGATAAGTTCGTTATCTTCAGTTCGACGATTATCTTTTGCGATGAATGAGCCGGTAGTTTGGTACTGCATTATCCAATTATCTAATGCTGATTTGGTGAGGTCATACTCTGCGACGATATCCGCACGTTTTTTACCATTTTGATATAGCATGACCATTTGTTTTTTGAACTCGTTAGTAAAGCTACGTTTTGCTCTTCGTGATGAATCGATTGCCATTGTTGTTACCTTCTCTTATTTTTAGTTTATCATAACAATGACCTTATAAAACTGGTACTAATTAGTGTAGCCGATCCAGACGATTAAGTTCGTTTGACATGTTTTTCCTCCTCCTTATATCCAATTTTAAAATCAGTCTGTCTATTTAATTATTTTTTATATCTTATACTCAGCATTACTGAGTTGAAGCAACAGACAGCTTAGCTAAAAAGCATACACAATTTTAGTGTGAAATTTAATCTTTTTTTAAAAAAAATGTTAAATGAATGTTGTTTAATATGAATAATTTCTGTTAGTTAAGCCAGTAATTGACAGCTACTTAAACTTTTTATTGAATAAGCGATTTAAATAACCTGACTTTTGTTAATGTGTAGAAATTTGTACAACTAAAAATAGCAATTTTTACTTAAACTGCAACTTATTGACAGCTAGTATATAATATAAAGAATAAACGTAATGTAGAGATAATTTTGATGTCTAGCCAAGATACACCTGCCCAAAATAAAATGTTAATAGACCGTTTTCTAGATTCATTGTGGCTAGAAAGGAACTTAGTTGAAAATACCATTGCTTCTTATAGACTTGATTTGTTGGCACTAAGTCAATCTTTACAACAACAAAATGTCACATTCCTAACAACTCAAACGTTTAATTTACAAAACTTTTTAATGCAACGAGTAGAAGATGGGTATAAAGCAAGTAGTTCAGCACGTTTGCTTAGTGCAACTAAACGTTTTTTTCAGTATTTATATCAAGAAAATTATCGCACTGATGATCCCTCTGCAGTATTATCATCCCCCAAACTTCCTAAAAAATTACCTAAAGACTTAACTGAATCGCAAGTCGATGCGCTACTAGAGTCGCCAAGCATAGAAGATCCCATTGAACTTAGGGATAAAGCGATGTTGGAAGTACTTTATGCCACTGGTTTACGCGTATCTGAATTAGTAAATTTAGAAATTAGCGATGTTAGCTTACGTCAAGGTGTAGTAAGAGTAATTGGTAAAGGTAATAAAGAACGCTTAGTCCCACTTGGAGAAGAAGCAATTTATTGGCTTGAATATTATTTTAAATATGCCAGAAATGATCTTTTAAAAAATGGACCTATTGATGTGCTTTTTCCAAGCCGATTAGGAAAAAAAATGACACGACAGACTTTCTGGCATCGAATTAAATATTATGCCATACTAACTGGTATAAATATTGATGCACTTTCTCCTCATGTGCTTCGACATGCTTTTGCAACACATCTTCTTAATCACGGAGCGGATTTGCGCGTCGTTCAAATGTTGCTTGGGCATAGCAGTTTATCAACTACACAAATTTATACACATGTTGCAACGGAAAGGTTAAAACAGTTACATAGTAAACATCATCCTCGAGCATAGGATTGACAAAAATAAGGATAATTGAATGAAAAAATTAGTTATATGTTTAGGCTTAGCGTTAATTTCAAGTTCAGTATTAGCAAGTAATAATGAAATTGCAAAATCTTTAGATAAATTCGGTTACGATAGCAAAGAATCAAAAATTTTTGATAGTCCAATTAAAGATTTTAAAAGCGTTAGCACGCCAGAAGGTATTGTATATGTTACTAAAGATGGTAAATACTTAATTCAAGGTTCTATTTTTGATTTACAAGGTGATAAACCAGAAAACATTGCTAACAGCATCAATCTTAGCCTAATAAAATCAATTGAAAAAGATGCCATTATTTATAAAGCTAAAAATGAAAAATACATTATTTCAGTATTTACTGATTATACTTGCCATTACTGTAAACTACTACATGAAAATATTGATAAGTATTTAGAAGCAGGTATTTCAGTTCACTATTTCGCATTCCCTCGTGCAGGTGCTGACAGTGATGTTGGCAAAAACATGCAATCTATTTGGAGCATGGCTGATCGCAAAGCTGCATTTGACAATGCATATAAAGGAAATACAATTTCGCCAGCAAGCAGTATGATACCTTATGTAACACAACAATTTAACGTCGGTAAAAAGTTAGGGATTGGCGGCACACCTGCAATTGTCTTACCTAACGGCCAACTTGTTTCAGGTTACGTGCCTGCAGATAAACTAATTGAATTTCTTGATCACAAAAACTAAATAAAAATTAGCAGTTATTGTTGCTAAAATGTAAATATAAAATGAAAACACATGTTAGCGCAAATGCGCTAACATATAAATTATGAAAAAAAGTAAATTAAAACATCGCAAATTACCTGAAGTACTTCCAGAATTTTCTGATGATATTCCGTTATTATTACAACGGATTTATGCATTGCGTGGTGTTACTAGCATGCAAGATCTCGATTACACCACACGCAATCTATGTAATTACAATAAACTAGATGGTATTGAAAAGGCAGTCGAAATTCTTTATTCAGTAATGAAAAATAATCAGCAAATCATGATTGTTGGTGATTTTGATACTGATGGTGCCACCAGTACTGCTTTAACCATCAGAGCCTTAAAAAATATGGGGTACCAATTTGTTGATTATATCATTCCTGATCGCTTTAATGATGGATATGGATTAAGTGTTTCGGTTGTTAAAAAAGCCATTTTACAAAATGCACAACTTATTATTACCGTTGACAACGGAATATCTGCTATTGAAGCTGTGGATTTTGCTAAGGAATCAGGATTGTCAGTCATTATTACTGATCACCATTTATGCCCTGAGCTACTACCTAATGCCGACGCCATAGTCAATCCTAATTTACCTAATTGTATATTTCCATCTAAGCATTTAGCTGGGGTGGGTGTAGCTTTTTACTTTATGCTAGCTTTACGTGCGAAATTACGGCAAGAAAATTGGTTCTCCGACAATAATTTAGATGAATATAATGTAGCAAATTTATTAGATCTAGTTGCTTTAGGCACTATTGCTGACGTGGTTAGACTTGATCATAACAACCGTATTTTAGTTCATCAGGGTATAAACAGAATACGAGCTGGATATTGTTGTGAGGGCATCAAGGCCTTATTACAAATATCTAAAAAAGATCCTATTAATCTTACGTCTACTGATTTAGCTTTTTATATAGCGCCACGATTAAATGCAGCAGGTAGAATGGATAATATGTCATTAGGAGTTGAATTACTACTTTGTGATAATTATGATTCAGCAATCAACAAAGCTATGGATTTGGATAATCTCAATAGTGATCGAAAGTTAATTGAGCAAATGATGCATAAAGAGGCCTTATCATTTATTCAAGAAATTGAAAAACAAAATATCACAATTCCTAATTTACTCGTGTTTCATCATCCAGAATGGCATCAAGGCATTATTGGGATCTTATCTTCACGTTTAAAAGATAAATATCATCGACCAGTCATATCTTTCGCTTCAACAGAAGATGGTTTTCTAAAGGGCTCAGGACGTTCAATTAAAGGCGTTCATTTACGCGATCTTCTTGATGAATTAAATCAGAAAAATCCTGATCTAATAATCAGTTTTGGAGGTCACGCAATGGCTGTTGGGTTAACTATTCGAAAAAAAGATTTAGAACGTTTTAAAAATAACTTTGAAATACTTTTAAATGAACGCTTAGAACCTGATTTGCTAGAACCAATTATTGAAACTGATGGTGAAATAGATAGCCAAGATCTTACTTACGAAATCGCTAAGCAATTAAAAGAATCAGGACCATGGGGAGAAGGATTCTACACTCCCATTTTTGACGGTGAATTCATTATTCATCAACAGCGATTATTTTCAGACAAACACCTAAAACTAGTACTAGAACCCCAAAACGGTGGTCCACTTATTGAAGGGGTCTTTTTTAATGTAAATAGACAACTATGGCCTGATCAATCGATAAAAAATGTGAAAATAGTTTACCATTTAGATGTAGATGAATTTCGTGGTAACCAAGCTCCACTATTAATGGTTAAACATCTATGGCCTCTCGCATAAACAATCAGAATCGATTATAATTACAAGGTTGCTCTGAATTTACATCTGTTTACCAATCAAATAAGCAATGGTTACCCAATACTATCGATATAAAGTTTATACAATGTTAAGGATTCAAAATGCATATTCATATTCTTGGAATTTGTGGCACATTTATGGCAGGGATTGCTTTGATAGCTCGCTCTCTAGGTCATAAAGTAACAGGTTCAGATAAAAATGTTTACCCACCAATGAGCACACTTTTACAAAAAGAACACATTGATATTGTTGAAGGATATGATCCATCACAACTGATATCAAAACCTGATTTGGTCATTATTGGCAATGCGCTATCAAGAGGTAACCCTTGTGTAGAATATCTTTTAGATAATAACATTCCTTATATTTCAGCTCCTCAATGGTTACACGACAATGTATTGCGAGATCGTTGGGTCATAGCTATTGCTGGAACTCATGGTAAAACTACAACTGCGGGCATGGTCAATTGGATTTTAGAAAAGCAAGATTATAAGCAAGGATTCGTTATTGGTGGTGTACCGGGTAATTTTGATGTATCAGCAAGATTAGGTGAAAGCAATTATTTTGTTATAGAAGCAGATGAATATGATTGCTCGTTTTTTGATAAACGTTCAAAATTCATGCACTACTGCCCCAAAACACTTATCATGAATAATCTAGAATTTGATCATGCAGATATTTTTGATGATCTCAGTTCTATTCAAAAACAATTTCACCATTTGGTTCGTTTAGTGCCGAGTAACGGATTAATTATCACACCACAAGAGGATGTAAATTTAAAACAAGTATTAGCTAAAGGTTGCTGGAGTAAAAAAATATTCACAGAATCAGAAAACGGCTGGCTAGCACAACGTATGAATAATGATGCGAGTCATTTTGCGGTTTACTTTAACAATAAAAAAGTGGGTGAAGTAAAATATTCATTAGTTGGCGAACATAATATGCATAACGCACTAATGGCAATTGCTGCCGCCCATAATGTAGGTATTGATCCTGTTGATGCTTGTTTAGCACTAAGTTCTTTTGTCAATGCTAAAAGACGGTTAGAACTTTATGGTGAAGTTAATAATATTGAAATCTATGATGACTTTGCCCACCACCCAACTGCAATTTTAGCCACATTAGAAGCATTACGCAGTAAAATAGGAGCTAATCGTCGCATTCTAGCCGTACTTGAACCACGCTCAAATACGATGAAATTAGGAGTATCTAAAGATGAACTAGCCCCATCACTTGGTCGAGCTGATGAAATTTTTATATTCCAACCAGAACAACTACCTTGGCTAGTGGCTGATGTGGTTGATGCTTGTATTCAACCCGCTTACTGGAGTGGTGATATCGATTTGTTGGTTGAAATGATCACAAAATCAGCTAAACCAACCGATGCAATTTTAATTATGAGTAATGGCGGCTTTAATGGTATCCATAAAAAGATTTTAGAAAACTTAAAGAAGAAACAAATAAAAAACCAAGAACAATAACCGCTAGTCTAAAAATAATATAAATAGCAATATGATATATGCCACATCATGTGGCATATCAAACAAAAAGGACATTTCATGAATGAAACTACCGACATGATTGCTATGCTATGTCGCAGAATAAAATTAGCCAGAATTGAGAAAAATTTATCCCAACTAGAACTTGCGCAAAAATCCGAAATAGGCATTGCAACAATAAAACGTATTGAACAAGGCGAATCAATTACATTACAAACATTAATTTCTGTCCTTCGTGGATTAGGAGAACTTGATCAACTTAATAATTTACTTGCCTATAACGAAGTTATCCATATTGCCTCAGCAAAACAACCAAAACGAAAAAGAAAACAACGAAAAGTAAAAACTGAACGGGTAGATGTACTAACAGAAAATGATTTCTTGCGCTCTAAAGTTAACACCATGCACTGGAAATATTAAATACAATCTAATGTTTCGCCGATTTTGCAATCGGCGAATTCGACAGAAAAATAGCAACAACCTAATTACAATGAACCGTAATTGCTAGCCCTCCACGCGACGTTTCTCGATATTTTGCATTCATATCCTTTCCTGTTTCATACATCGTTTTAATAACTTTATCTAAAGATACTTTTGCTGCAGTAATTCGTCTTAAAGCCATTCTTGTCGCATTTATCGATTTTACTGCGGCAATGGCATTGCGCTCAATACAAGGAACCTGAACTTGGCCTGCAACTGGATCACAAGTCAATCCTAAGTTATGCTCCATTGCTATTTCTGCCGCCATGCATACTTGTTGAGGATTACCGCCTAAAAGCTCAGCAAGTCCTGCCGCAGCCATAGAACAAGCAACGCCAACTTCCCCTTGACATCCCACTTCTGCACCAGAAATAGAGGCATTTATTTGATAAAGTTGTCCTATTGCGCCACAAGTTAGAAAGAAACGAATATAAATATCAGGTGTAACTGGATTAATAAATTTATCATAATAAGCAAGCACAGCAGGTATAATGCCACATGCACCATTTGTTGGCGCAGTAACTACCCGTCCTCCTGCTGCATTTTCCTCACTAACTGCAAGCGCAAACATATTTACCCAATCAATAATCACCATTGGATCACTAATAATTTTATCTTTAGTGGTAGACAATTGACGGTATAACGAAAACGCACGGCGAGGAACTTTAAGTGGTCCTGGTAATAGCCCTTCTGTATTCATGCCTCGTTTGATACATTCCAAAATAGTTTGCCCTACGCGAGAAAAATAGGATTCAATTTCTTCATAAGAGTGTATTTGCAACTCATTTTTCATCATAATACTAGAAACTGATAATGAGTTATCTTCACAATGCTTTAATAATTGCTCAGCTGAAGCAAATGGATAAGGAAATTTTACTGAATCCTGCTCTTGTTGACCAAACTGCTCTTCTTCAACAATCTGACCACCGCCAACAGAATAATAAGTTTTCTGAAAAACTAATTTATCGCCGCTATATGCACTCAAAGTCATACCATTTTCATGTAATGGTAAAAATTTAGAATGAAACACCATACAACTTTCCAACGGAAAATCGATTTCATAACGATCATTGTAAATAGATAACCGCTGAGTTTGGCTAAGTTTTTCGATAACACTTGGAATACTATCAATATCAACAGAATCAGGTTTTTCGCCAGCTAATCCCATAATAATAGCAATATCTGTTTGATGACCTTTGCCTGTTAACGACAAAGAGCCATAAACATCAGCCACAATTTTTGTTACTGACGCCATCATGTTATTACTGATTAGCTGATCTATGAATGCCTTCCCTGCCCTCATTGGTCCTACTGTATGTGAGCTTGAAGGTCCAATGCCAATTTTAAATATTTCAAATACCGAACTCATATTTTTCCCTTTTGATGCAAAACTTAAATTAATACTGCTATCCTAGTGATATCTTTACGAATTAACTTTTGCTAATAAAATAGCCAATAATCATCTTGCCACTTACCCCATACTGATACCTAGGTATCACTTTTGAGATTATGAAAATAAGTTTTAATACCCATTAATAGTTAATTCTTGCTATATCGGTAGATTATTTTACTAGTAGCTGTATTTACCTACCAACGAATGCCAGTAGGTTTTATATATTAAATAAACAAGTAAGTGGTAATTACCCATGAATTAAATTTTTATAATAAATTATAGATAGCGGCTGAAATTGCAACTAATCCCATAACAACAATAAACACATTACTTAAGCTTCCTTTATATTTTGCTAGTACAGGTAATTTATGAATTGCATACATTGGCATTAAAAACAACAACACAGCTAAAATTGGGCCACCAAGTGATTCAATAAGGCCTAAAATACTTGGATTTAATGTTGCAACCCCCCAAGCAGTTACAAACATAAAGGCAATAGCTAATTTATCAAGTTTGTTTTCTGAAATTGTTTTATTACGGCTACGCAAAAATTTATTAACAACACCATTAAACCCTTCTTTACCACCTAGATAGTGACCTAAAAACGATTTAGCCATTGCAATAAATGCAATTGGAGGACCAATATACTCAATAACAGGTGAATTAAATCGATTAGCCAAATATGACAACGTTGAGATATTTTGAGCTTTTGCATCTAAAAGTTCAGCAGGCGACAAGCAAAGCGCACAACTAAAAACAAAAAACATCACTGTTACAACCATCATGATATTGCTTGCTGCAATAATTCTAGTACATTTAGGTTCAGCATAAACGTCACCATATTCTTTTCGTTTAGCTACCGCTAAAGATGAAATAATTGGTGAATGATTAAAAGCAAAAACCATAACAGGAATAACTAACCAAAGTGTCATTAAAATACTTTGTCCTCCGTCACTACTACCAAAAGACAAATTGGTAAAAATTTCACCATTCCACTCAGGAATTAAAAATAACGCTAAAATCATTAAAACTGCAATAAATGGAAAAACTAATATTGACATAACTTTAACAATAAGTTCTTCGCCAAAGTGAACAATTGACATTAAAAATGCAACTAAAATAAATGAAAGTAAAGCTCGTGGTAATGACTCCATTCCTAATTGATGAACCATAAAGCTATCTACTGTATTTGTAATACCAACGCTATATACTAATAATATTGGGTAAATTGCAAAAAAATAAAGTACAGTTATCCAGTTTCCTGCTGTGCGGCCAAAAGCCTCTTCAACAACAACGGTAATATCGCCATCTCGACTTTTACCTGATAATACAAATCGACACAAAGCTTGATGAGCAAAAAATGTCATAGGAAAGGCAAGAACCAACATAACCAGCAACGGAATTAACCCACCGACACCAGCATTAATTGGTAGAAAAAGTACTCCAGCACCAATTGCTGTACCATAAAGGCTAAGCATCCATAACGTATCACTTTTTCGCCATTTAGGTAATTTTGATTCCTTACATGAATCTATTACATTTTCGTTAGTCATTAACGTACTCATTTTGAACTACTCCTCAATCTAAAATTCTGCGCATATGATATCAATTTAATAACTTTTACAAAGTGATCTTTATCACACAAACAACAAAAAATTAAATATAATCAACATGATGAAAATATCCAATTTGATACCTAGCAAAATAAAAATTAATAAAGTATTAATATTGATACAAAAAAGTAAAACATACTGCCATTCTATAGCCAAATAATCTGTATTTAGCGACTATAATTTAAAAACATACTTTATTAATGCTGAGTTGAAGGTATTACAAGAATTCCATATTAAAAATAACAATAAAATTACTTTAGTGTTACGCTTGGTACTGCTAAACTAGCTCACATTTTTATCATATATATTTATAAATAAATTTTTTAGGATAAATTTATGCGAACCAGTAAATATCTTCTTTCTACGTTAAAAGAAACACCTGCTGATGCTGAAGTCATTAGCCATCAATTAATGTTACGTGCAGGCATGATCCGCAAAGTGGCTGCTGGATTATATACCTGGCTTCCCACTGGTTACCGCGTACTTAAAAAAGTAGAAAATATTGTCCGTGAAGAGATGAATAAAGCCGGTGCAATAGAAGTATTAATGCCAGTTGTACAGCCTGCTGATATTTGGCAAGAAAGCGGACGTTGGGAACAATATGGCCCTGAATTATTACGTATTAAAGATCGTGGCGACCGTGATTTTGTTCTAGGCCCAACTCATGAGGAAGTCATTACAGACTTACTACGTAATGAAGTTAGCTCATATAAACAATTACCACTTAACGTGTATCAGATTCAAACCAAATTTCGAGATGAAGTACGCCCTCGCTTTGGTGTGATGCGTTCACGTGAATTTATTATGAAAGATGCATACTCTTTCCATACTACACAAGAATCATTACAAGAAACTTATGATGAGATGTATAAAGCCTATAGCGCAATTTTCACACGTGCAGGTTTAAACTTTAGAGCGGTGCGTGCTGATACAGGATCAATTGGTGGCAACTGGTCACATGAGTTCCAAGTATTAGCCGACAGTGGCGAAGATGATATTGTTTTTTCAACCGAATCTGATTATGCGGCTAACATAGAAATGGCTCAAGCATTAGCACCAACACAAAAACGCACTGAACCTACAAAAGCAATGGAGTTAGTCGATACTCCTAATGCTAAAACTATTGACGAATTAGTCGAGCAATTCAATTTGCCGATTGAAAAAACTGTAAAAACCTTGATGGTTAAAGCCACGAAAGAGAGTGGCCATCAATTAGTAGCTTTACTGGTTCGAGGTGATCATACATTAAACGAAATCAAAGCCGAAAAAATCGATATCGTTGCCTCACCACTAGAATTTGCAACCGAAGAAGAAATCCGTACGATTGTGAATGCCGGACCAGGCTCATTAGGTCCAATTAACTTAAATATGCCAGTTATTATTGACCGTGACGTGGCTGTGATGAGCGATTTTAGCGCTGGTGCCAATATCGATCATAAACACTATTTTAATATCAATTGGGAACGTGACACTGCTTTACCTCGCATTGAAGACATCCGTAATGTGGTTGAAGGAGATCTTAGCCCTGATGGCAAAGGCACATTACAAATTAAACGAGGTATTGAAGTGGGACATATCTTCCAACTTGGCACAAAATATTCACAAGCAATGAAAGCAACAGTCCAAGGTGAAGATGGACAAAACCACGTTATGATTATGGGTTGTTACGGCATTGGAGTAAGCCGAATTGTAGCTGCTGCAATTGAACAATGTCATGACGATCGTGGTATTGTATGGCCAGAAGCGATTGCTCCATTTAGCGTTGTCATTATTCCAATGAACATGCACAAATCCGAAAAAGTTCAAGCAACAGCCGAAAAGCTTTATGCTAATTTACAAGCTGCTGGCATTGAAGTTTTATTTGACGATCGAAAAGAGCGCCCTGGCGTGATGTTTGCTGATGCGGAACTAATCGGGATCCCTCATACTATCGTAATTGGTGAACGCAACCTCGATAATGGAGAAGTGGAATACAAACACCGTTCAGGTGGTGATAAAGTAATGGTGAAAGTTAACAACATCATTGAATTTATCCAAAACCGCCGTCAAAAAGCATAATAAAGCCACTCATAAAAATCAAAATAACAACAACAAATTAATCCAGTTGTTGTTATTTTACCAATTCAAGAATAGGCATTATTATTCGTAACACATGTTACATTAAATAAGTTAAACCTCTAATTATAAATTCAAAGTGATATTGTTATTTTTTTCAGCTAGAATAAATCAACGCAACTCTTATTTTAATTGGTTAGAATAATGTTAAAAAAAACAATCGCATTGATATTATCCACCTCATTATTATTACAAAGTACATCTATCGTTTATGCTGATAATATCAACCTCCCCGATATTGGTACTGCGGCAGCCACAACGCTTAGCATTGGCCAAGAAATGGAAATGGGCGATTATTATATGCGAATGTTACGAGCAAGTGCTCCCATAATAAACGACCCTGTTTTAAACCAATATATTAATGATCTAGGCAAAAAATTAGTATCAAAATCAGAATCAGTAAAAACGCCATTTCATTTTTATATTATGAAAAGTGACGTACTTAACGCATTTGCTTTTTTTGGTGGGAATGTCGTCATTCATTCTAAACTAATATTAGACACCGACAATGAAAGTCAATTAGCCTCTGTTATATCTCATGAAATTGGCCATGTCACCCAACGCCATTTAGCCAGAGCAATGGAAAACCAAAACCGTAATAGCCCTTATGTTTGGGGTGCAACATTAGGCTCTCTACTACTAACATTAGCCAATCCCGAAGCTGGTATGGCGGCGATGACAAGCACCATGGCAGGATCAGCTCAAAATATGATTAGTTTTACGCAAAGTAATGAACAAGAAGCCGATCGTGTTGGTTTAAGAACGCTTGCTAAAGCAGGGTTTGATCCTTATGCTTCATCAGAGTTTCTACAAAAACTTGCCGATCAAAGCCGATTTAGTAGTAAAGCTCCCGAAATTTTACTTACTCACCCATTACCTAACAGCCGATTAACCGATATTCGAAATCGTTCATTGCAATATAGCAAAAAAAATGTATCTCCGTCATTAAACTACTATTTAGCGAAAGCTCGATTGGCCATATTAATGGTTAAAAATAAAAATACCGCAAAGCTATTACTTGAAGATTATAAAAAACTAAACAATGAACAAAGTAAGACAGCTATTATTTATGCTAATGCTTTAGTAGATAATCTAAGTGGAAATAATCAAAAAGCCAAACAACAACTACAGCCATTATTAGATAGTGATCCCAATAATATTTGGTATATTGATTTAATGACTGATATTGATTTAGCGCTCAACAATAGCAGTACTGCAATCACTCGCCTACAAGCAGCATTAAAAAAAGCACCAAATAGTTCTGCATTGCAACTAAACTTAGCTAATGCGTATATAAAAAACAAAAACTATCAACAAGCCGTAAGCTTGTTACATCGCTATACTTTTGACCATAATGATGACTCAAATGGATGGGAATTGCTCGTCACTGCTTACGGAGGATTACATGCAAGAGCAAAAGAAATGAGTGCTAGAGCGGAATTAATTGCATTAGAAGGTCAATTTCAACAATCCATTCAACTACTACAAAATGCTAAGAATCAAACAAAAGGCGATCAGACAATGATTTCTAAAATTGATGCAAGAATTAATCAATTAAAACAGCTACAAAAACGTTATGCAGCTTATAAACGATAATTTTATTAACAAAACCTTCTCGACTAATTATTTACACAACCACTAGTCGAGAAGATAACAAAATACTTATTTATCAACTAAATGATCCACATTATTGAAAAATTTTACAGTAAATATCCCTTCAGATTGATCATTACCTTGCTTATAATTAACCACACTAATGCTAGTATTTAACATTCGAGGAAAATAATCCTCATCACGATGTAAACGCCAATCACCACCATTTAAAACACAAAGTAATATACGTAATACCGTTCCATGTGACACAACCAAAATATTACCCGTATCTTGAGGTGCATTTTTTACAATAGTATTTAACCCCTGCTTCATACGCGAAAGGATATCAAGATAATTTTCACCTTGATTGACCGAAACATCAAAATTAGCAGGATCTGTCAAATAAGTAGTAAATTCTGGAAACTCCTTTTTCAATTGAGGGACTTTCTTGCCTTCCCAAATGCCAAAATCCATCTCACGCAAATCAGCAAGCTCAAAAGTAGGAATAACTATATTATTTTCTTTAACAATATAATCTCGAGTTTCCATAGCTCGTTGTTGTGTACTTGAGTATGCTTGCATAAAAAGAACATTTTTTAAATGTTGTCCTGTCACTTTAGCACCCAAAATACCTTGATCTGTTAAAGGTGAATTTTGAGAACCTTGCATCTGATCTTTAATATTCCACTGCGTTTGACCATGTCTAATTAAATATAAATTAATATCTTTCATTCGTACTAACTACCTTTTTTATTTTAAGATTCTGTTTTTTCATATTTATCTTTTCTTAGATACGACAAGCAAGCCTGCAAAACATCATCCATTGGTGCATTTAATTGCATCTCTTGCAAACTTTTAGGATGAATAAACCTTACACTTGCTGCATGTAAAAATAAACGATTAAGCTTAGTATCAGCTAATAACGCATCAAATTGTCTATCGCCATAACGATCATCAAAAGCAATTGGATGACTAGCGTATTGAGTATGTATGCGAATTTGGTGTGTACGCCCAGTAACAGGGCTAGCTTTAATCAAAGTGGCAAAATTGAAACGCTCCTCAACTTTAAAGCGCGTTTCAGAAGGTTTACCCTCTTTATCAACCTTCACCACACGCTCACCGCTTTTTAATACATTTTTAAGCAGTGGGGCTTGTATCACTTTACATTCAGAAGGCCAATTCCCCTTAACAAGCGCCAAATAATTTTTTTGCATTTGCTTAAGGCGCAACTGCTCATGTAATGCTTTTAGTGCTGAGCGTTTTTTAGCAATCAATAACACTCCCGATGTTTCGCGATCTATGCGATGCACCAACTCCAAAAATTTCGCTTCAGGTCTTAAGGCGCGTAATCCTTCAATCACGCCAAAACTTAAGCCACTACCACCATGAACAGCAATACCTGATGGCTTATTAATTGCCAACATTACCTCATCTTCATAGATGATTGCCTTTTCTAAATCAGCGACTTTATTAAGCTTGGTCGAAATCTCTGGCGTGGGTTTTTCAGTCATACGAACAGGAGGAATACGAATTTCATCGCCAATATTTAATTTATATTCAGGTTTAATCCGTTTTTTATTAACACGAACCTCACCCTTTCTTAAAATGCGATAAATCATACTTTTTGGCACACCTTTTAAATAGGTGATTAAAAAGTTATCAATACGCTGTGTCGCATTTTCCTCAGAAATAGTAACAAATGAGACTTGTAGTTTTGTATGTGGAACCGTTGAGTGCATAAGGAATGATTAATCCGCCGTCAATAAATAAAATCGTTTTACATTACTCAAAAATAAACTACACTATCGTAGTAAAAATAAGATAGATTATATTCAATATAATTAAAGAAGAAAGATTATAGCGAAATCTGAGGGAATAAAATAGTATGTTATCATTGCTTAATCAATACTCACAAGCTAGATTGGCTTGGTTCTTATTGTTCTTTTCTACTTTTACTTTTGAAATAACCGCACTTTATTTTCAACATGGTTTAGGGCTTGCGCCTTGTACTCTCTGCATTTATCAGCGTTGCGCTATTTTTGGTATCATGTTGGCTAGCATTATTGGAATAATTGCTCCTCGCAACATTTTTGTTCGATTAATAGGTATTTTCATTTGGCTTTTTAGCGCCTATAAAGGCTTTTCATTAGCAACATTTCATGCTCATCTACAATTTGAACCTAACCTAAATGATACTTGCTCAATTAACGTACAATTTCCTACTTGGCTACCATTAGATTCGTGGTTTCCTAGTTTGTTTAATGCTTATGGTTCATGTGCCGATAAAATTTGGACATTTCTAACAATTGAAATGTCACAATGGATGATTATTATTTTTGCTTGCTATTTTATTGTTGGCTTGGCTGTATTAATATCTCAGTTCTTTTTATCCTCAAAAAATTCAATCTGGAGTAAATGACTTTATTTATAAAACTAGCACTTTTTGTTGAGTTTGTTAGAATGTGTGATAATTTTATTTTACAAACGTCACACATAAATGCTTTTGGAATACCACCCACCTATTGAACCTTGGCTATCAATTTTGCATCAAGACGACCATATTGTGGTTGTAAATAAACAACCGGGTATTTTGTCGGTTTCGGGCAATAAACCTCAATTTATTGATAGTATTATTCACCGATTGCAACAAAAATATAGCTACGTCGAATCCGTGCATCGGTTAGATATGGCAACCAGTGGTATCATGGTTGCCGCACTTTCTAAACTCGCCGATCGAGAGATAAAAAAACAATTTCGTGAACGTATTCCTAAAAAAAACTATATTGCTGTAGTGCATGGGCATCTTGAGCAAGATTCTGGTCGTGTTGAATTACCCCTAATTTGTGATTGGCCCAATCGACCAAGGCAAATGGTCGATTTAGAAAATGGCAAACATGCACTGACAGAGTATCAAGTCATTTCACGCAATCCAGACAACACAACACGAGTGCAATTATTTCCGTTTACTGGGCGATCACATCAATTACGGGTACATATGCAAGCCATTGGTCACCCTATTTTAGGCGATAAATTCTATGCCCACCCTGAAGCCTTTACTATGTCTAAAAGGCTGCTATTGCATGCTCAATTACTAACAATTAACCATCCTAAAACAGGCGAAAGTATGACGTTTAGCTGCGAACCTGATTTTTAAAAATAGAAATATAAAATTAGCGACCATTATATAAAATCTGCTCATGCGAATAAAAGATAAACAACTGATATAAAGGAAATTAAAATGCAAAAAATTGTTTTAGCAACGAATAATCAAGGCAAAGTCAATGAATTGCAAACATTACTCGCTAATGCAGGTTTTGATATTATTGCACAAAGCCAATTTAATATACCGGATGCCGACGAAACAGGTTTAACATTTATTGAAAATGCACTTTTAAAAGCAAGACATACTGCCAAATTAACTAGACTACCGGCCATTGCTGATGACTCAGGCTTAGCGGTCGATGCACTTGGAGGACAACCTGGGATCTATTCTGCTCGTTATGCTGGTGAACACGGTAACGACAAAAGTAACAATCAAAAATTACTTAAAGCACTACAAAATATCCCAAAAGAAAAACGCACCGCTTATTTTTATTGTGCGTTAGTTTTTATGAGACACGAAAACGACCCTACACCTATCATTTGTTTAGGAAAGTGGGACGGTTTAATTTTAAATGAAGAACAAGGTGATGGGGGATTTGGCTATGATCCACTTTTTTATGTACCAAAACTGGGGTGCACCGCAGCACAGCTAACAAAAGAACAAAAAAGCCAAATATCACATCGAGGTCAAGCTCTAAAACAATTGATTGAAAAAATTAAAACTGCTTAGCAAACTTATTTATACTCGAAATTGCATATCAAGAAGTAAACAGTATATACTTAATACATTAATGATATTGGAGTTAATATTGTGATTATAATGATAGTAAGTGGTCGCTCTGGATCGGGAAAATCAATCGCCCTACGCGCTCTAGAAGATATGGGATTTTATTGTGTTGATAATATCCCAGTTGCTTTATTACCTCAATTAGCCAACTCATTAAAAAACCACAACACTCCAGTTGCTGTTAGCATTGATATTCGAAATTTGCCGGAACAATTTGATTTTAATAACGATATATTTCAACGTTTACCCGAATCGGTGACACCTGAAATACTTTTCCTCGATTGTAGTCGTAATACGTTAATTCGACGCTATAGTGAAACACGACGAATACATCCATTAACCAATCAACACTATTCCCTTGAAGAAGCAATAGATCTTGAAGAAAAATATCTAGAACCTTTAAAATCAAACGCAAGCCTAGTTATAAATACCGATGACCTATCAGTACATGAACTATCAGACATATTAAGATCACGTATTTTAGGTAAAAAAGAGCGTGAATTAACCATTATTTTTGAATCATTTGGCTTTAAACATGGCTTACCCGTTGATGCTGATTTTGTATTTGATGTCAGGTTTTTACCTAACCCGCATTGGGAAGTGAATTTGCGCCCATTAACAGGATTAGATGAGCCGGTAAAAGAATATTTATTACAACACAATGAAGTATCCAATTTTATCTATCAGACTGCCAATTACTTAAATCAATGGCTACCTTTATTAGAAAAAAACAACCGCAGTTACTTAACCATTGCTATTGGATGTACTGGTGGTCAACATCGCTCTGTTTTCATTGCTGAACAATTGGCCTCATTTTTTAAAGCACAAAACAAACAAGTAAAAATTCGCCACCGAACTTTAGAAAAAAAGTAATGACTATTCTTCTTCAATTTTAAAATTCGATATTTCCTCAATGCGTTTTTTACATTTTCCAAAAATGTCTTTTAGTGTAGTTTTATGATTAACTGAAGCTGGTATTGCCGTAATTAATTGACTTATCTTAACCAGTTCAATATCTGAAGGTAAATTTGCAAGCTTCTGTTTTAATATATTAATCGTTTGTGGATGTGGATGGCCAATAACAATAGCAACACCATTTTTTCGAGCCAATTTTACAGCCAAATCAAATTGCAAGCTAATAGCACTTTCTTTTTGTTGAGCATCTAAAAATACATCACGCGTTAATACTGGGATGTTATAGTAGCTAGCAGCTTTTTTTATTTGAGTCTTACCGATTGTTTTACTATCTAAAAAAAACATCGAATATTGACTTAATGCTTTCATAACTTTTATCATACCAGTAAGATCTGATGTCATCAAACTTCCCATATGATTATTCGCTCCAATGGCATAAGGCACTCGTTCAACAGCATTTTTCACTATTCGGTTCACTTCAGCTTCATCCATAGAAGGAAATAGAGTGTCTTTTTCCAGAGGCTGTTTACCTAATGGAACCATAGGTAAGTGAATTAACACATCATTACCATTATTATGGGCTATAGTTGCAATACGTTTAGCATTAGGCGAATTTGGTAAAACTGCAATAGTAATATTAGGAGAAAATGAAATTATTTGCTCTTCATTATGTTGGCGATAGCCAAAATCATCAATAACTATTGCAAGTTTTGCAGCCCATACATAGTTGGAATTTAACGCCAAGAAAATGATAAAAAAAAGGTTAATAAAACGACGCATTACTTTAACCACTCTCTCGGATCAAGTGCCTTACCATCACGGCGAATCTCAAAATATAAAGCAGATATGTTTTTCCCACCACTTGAACCAACCAATGCAATAGGTTGTTCAATATGAATCTTATCACCCACCGCAACTAAAATACGTTGGTTATAACCATATAAACTCATATCACCTTTACCATGATCTAATGCAACAACAAAACCATAACCTTGTAACCAACTTGCCAAGATGACCCGTCCATCGGCAATGGCTTTAACTTGAGCACCATCTGTAGCATTAATCACCATCCCTTTCCAACGTAGCTCACCTTGGAGTGATTCTCCAAATTGATGCACAATATTACCATTTACAGGCCAATTAAACTGATGCTGTGGCTTACCAATACCACTTACGCGAGCCATTAATGCTAGCTCATCAGGATTAGGAGTATAACGAGAATTATTCTGCTTTTCTTCAATATATTTTGCTTGTTTTGCTTCTTCTTCTGCAATACGTCTATTTTTACGTTCAGCTTGAGCAATTTTAGCCTGTAGTTTAGCTTCATTATTACGCAAATCGGTTAATTTTTGTTGATTTAATTGCATCAATGATTCAAGAGAAGTTATCGTGTTTTGTCGATTTTGACGTTTTTTTTCAAGTCCTACTTGTTGTTCTTTCTGTCTAATTTGTAATTCTTTATGCAAAGCTTGTTTCTTTTGTAACTCAATTCTCTTCTCGGTCAATTGGGTTTGAGTATCTTGAAGATTGTGAATTTGCTGTTGCCGTGCTTGATTAATATAGCGGTAATAAGCAATTATACGATCATTACGTTCGCTTTTTTCGCCCGAAAAAATTAACTCCAAACCAGTTGTTTTGCCTAGTTTAAATGCACTTTCGAGCTGCTTTGATAATATAATTCTTTGATGTTTTTGTTTTATAGTTAATATATCAATTTGTCCAATCAAATTGTTGATTTCTTGATCGAGTTTCTTAAGTGATAAATCATTCTTTTCAATTGAGGTTAAAAGATTAGCTATTTTGGTTTCTTGTTCTTTAAGATTATTGACTAACTTATTACGCTCTTCTTTTTGTTGTGCTAAACGCTTTTCTTGTTCTTCAATAGCGTGACGTAAAGATTGAAGTTGCTGATTATCATTAGCATATAAAAAACTAATTTTTATTAATCCAACAAAAACAATCACAATAATTTTCTGATAAACAGACATGGCGTTTATATTTATGATTTATAACCAAACAACAATGATAATACCACTATACCGATAAATAGGCCAAGATGCAAAATGAAACCCACACAAAGTAGGATAATTTGTTTTTTTAGATAAAAAATTAGTATGTTTTGTATCTCATTTCTGAACGGAAAAATAGTTATTATTAAAGTGAGCTATCCGTGACTTTACTAATTTTGAATACAGGTCGAATTCACAATAAACAAATACATAACAACATACTAAAAGCTACTTTATACAGAATGCAAGTTTTTGGCATCCCTAGCGAAATATACCAAGAAATTTAACTACTAAAGTATGATTTACCTATGTTTTAATCTACGGTCAGAAAAGTACATTAATTAAAATATATAAATTTATTCATTATATACAATATTTATAATGAAAATTTATTGATGAAAGCATAATTAAAATCCATTAACAACTAGAAGTAAAATTATCAAGAATAGCAAGCAACACATTACGGTAAGTTGATAAAAATTTACTGTTGATAATTTGAGCCTAGGCAAAGCATTAGTCGATAGACAAATTATTGCGATAATAAGGTCGTTGAGCTTTTCTTATACACTCAAAACATATATTATTCATGTTGTTACTACAATGACGAATCTGGCTAACAATATTATGAATATATTTAAATTTATTATAATCGTATACACCACAACTGAAGGTAAGTTATCGCCAGACCAATATAGACAACAATATTACCGAAATAACAAAATAATATAGGTATGTACGAAGCAATCTGATGATTCATGACACCTACTCATAAGAATCTATCAGCCAAATCAAACCTCAAAAGGAATCATTAATGCAAGATGACAATAAAATATCAGATGATGAATTGAATCTAATAATTCAGCGATGTAAAAAAGCAACAAAAGGGTCATGGATATCATATGTAGAAGGTAGAGATCATACTAGTGGCTCAAATTTTATTCTCACAGGAACTGAATGTAATCGTGGAAAAAATATTGAACTTATTGGTGGAACAATAGATGATCAAGAATTTATTGCACACGCACGACAAGATATTCCCAAATTAATTAATGAAATTAAAAGATTAAAAAAAATAATTATTAAAAATAAGCAATAAATATGATCGTTTTTTTGATTCTATATTTGGACTTTACGTATTTATTTAAAAATTAATCAGCCTTTATTAACAATAATATTTATGGATCAACAATATCAAATCGGTATGTCCACACTTTTTAGTACCAAAAAGATAAGGTCATTGATCTCTTTTGTATTCAATCGGCGACTGGTAATTTAATGTTGAATGAAGTCGATTATAATTAAACCAATCCACATAGTGATTAAATTCCAACTTAAGTTGCGCCAGTGAATCAAAAATAGTATTTGACACAAATTCTGTTTTCACTGCTTTAAATGTGCTTTCTGCAATTGCGTTATCATAAGGACAGCCTTTGCGACTTAACGACCTTTTTTACAGGTGTATTTCGAAACCCAGCCATTTTTCGCCATGATTCGACCTATTCGGCGTCGAGACACGGTTATGCCTTGCTTTCTCAGCTCTGCTTGCAGACGCCTTGTACCATAAGCACGATAATTATTATTAAAAATTTCACCCACTATTTCACTCAGCGATATATCTTGTGGTTGCTGCGTCAATTGCCGTTGATAATAGAAACGATTTCGGGTTACATTTAAACATCGACATAATGCACGTAAGCTGTATCAATGCTTATTATGTAAAATTAACTCGATTTTCTTCCCATTATCAACGCCGCTTGCTTTAGGATATCATTCTCCATTAACAAGCGTTTATTCTCTTTGCGTAGCGCGATAAGTTCGTTCTCTTCAGTTCGACGATTATCTTTTGCGATGAATGAGCCAGTAGTTTGGTACTGCGTTATCCACTTATCTAATGCTGACTTGGTGAGGTCATACTCTGAGACGATATCCACACGTTTTTTACCATTTTGATATAGCATGACCATTTGTTTTTTGAACTCGTTAGTAAAGCTACGTTTTGTTCTTCGCGATGAATCGATTGTCATTGTTGTTACCTTCTTTTATTTTTAGTCTATCATAACAATGACCTTATAAAACTGGTACTAATTAGTGTAGCCTATCCAAAGTTTCAAACAGGAAGATAAGCCGTATTTTACACAATAAAAAGACAATGTTAAATATGGTTTTATAAATCTATTTTGGCTGAGCTATTAAAATTACCCCAGCAGAAACTGGGGATTAATCAATGAGCGATTTATTGCTTATAGGAAGATAGAAAATGAGCAAATCTTCCAATAGCGTCTTCAAGTTGACCTGAATGAGGCAAAGCAACAATTCTAACGTGATCCGGTTTATGCCAATTAAAGCCGCTTCCTTGTACAAGTAATACTTTTTCTTGTAACAAAAAATCTAATACGAGTTTTTGGTCGTTATGGATGTTGAATTTTTTTTGATCTAATTTTGGAAATAGATACAAGGCACCTTGTGGTTTAGTACATGAAACCCCAGGGATTTCATTAAGTAAACGCCATGCCAACATACATTGATCATATAAGCGACCTCCAGGAACAATAAATTCATTGATGCTTTGGTAACCTCCTAGCGCTCCTTGAATAGCATGTTGTAATGGCACATTAGCACATAAACGCATTGAAGCTAGCATATTTAAGCCTTCAATATAGCCTTTTACATGGTTTTTAGGGCCACAAAGCGCCATCCAGCCTTGCCTAAAACCAGCAACTCGATAAGTTTTTGATAAGCCACACATAGTAATAACAAATAAATCGGGTGCTAACGCGGCAACTGAATAATGCACGGCATCATCGTATAAAATTTTATCGTAAATCTCATCAGCGAAGATAATTAGATTATTTTGACGAGCGATTTCAGCGATCTCAAGTAATACTTCTTTACTATAAACAGCGCCTGTCGGGTTGTTAGGATTAATAATTACTATTCCTTTAGTATTTGGAGTTATTTTCCGTTTAATATCTTCAATATCAGGTGACCAATTTGATTCTTCATCGCAAAGATAGTGCACAGCGCTACCTCCAGACAAACTAATAGCTGCTGTCCATAATGGGTAATCAGGCATAGGTACGAGTATTTCATCTCCACTATTTAGTAAGGCCTGCATGGATTGAACGATTAATTCTGATACACCATTACCGATGTAAATATCTTCAACATCTAAACTATTAATTCCGCGAGCTTGATAATACTGCATGATTGCTTTACGAGCAGAATAAAGGCCTTTAGAATCGGAATATCCTTGTGAGGAAGGTAAGTTTCTAATCACATCAATTAATAATTCGTCAGGCGCAGCAAAACCGAACGGCGCTGGGTTTCCAATATTGAGTTTCAGGATAGTTTGACCTTCTTCTTCCAGTCGTTTTGCATGCTCTAGAATTGGACCACGGATATCGTAACAAACATGATCCAATTTTGTGGATTTTGAGAAATTTACCATAAGTTGCTCTTTTTAGTTCTTGTGTTGATATTTTTACTGAAAAAAACAATCTACTCCTATTTCGATAATTTTTGAAGATGCTATTATAGTTAGCTCAATAAATATTATTTAATTGTCTATTTTTTGTGCGGGAGAGTGATATGAAAACCATTTTAACGGTAATTGGTAAAGATCAAACAGGTATTATTGCTGGTATTAGCCAAAAGTTATATGAATTAAATATTAATATTTTAGATGTCAGCCAAACTATCATGGATGAGTATTTTACGATGATTATGTTACTTGACCTATCTAAAATTAATGTGTCATTTGATGAAGTAAAAACTGTGTTGATGCAAACAGGTCAAAATCTAAAAGTTAAAGTCAATCTTCAAAGAGAAGAAATTTTTGATGCTATGCATCGTTTATAATATTAATTCTATATTTTAATAAAAGGATAATACTAATGGAAACAAAACAGATCCTCGAAACCATTAAAATGATTGAGGAAGAAAAACTTGATATCCGCACAATAACCATGGGTATTTCTCTTCTTGATTGTATAGATAGTGATGGTGAAAAAGCACGCCAAAAGATTTATAACAAAATTACACGTCTGGCAAAAGATCTTGTTAAAGTAGGTGATCAGATTACTTCAGAATTTGGTATTCCAATAATCAATAAACGTATTTCTGTTACGCCAATATCTTTAATTGCCGGTGCTAGTGATGATAAAGATTATGTAGCGTTTGCTAAAACTTTGGATGAAGCGGCCAAAGCAGTTAATGTTAACTTTATTGGTGGATTTTCAGCACTGGTACAAAAAGGTTACCATAAAGGTGATGAAATTTTAATTAAATCAATTCCACAAGCACTTGCACAAACTGAACGAGTTTGCTCTTCGGTAAATGTTGGCTCTACACAAACTGGGATCAACATGGATGCAGTAAAGCAAATGGGAAATGTCATCAAAGAAGCCGCGCAATTAACAGCTGATAATAGTAGCATGGCCTGCGCTAAGTTAGTAGTGTTTGCTAATGCTGTTGAAGATAATCCATTTATGGCAGGTGCCTTTCATGGCGTAGGTGAAGCTGATTGCGTCATTAACATTGGTGTCAGTGGTCCTGGTGTAGTTAAGCGAGCACTTGAAAAAGTCAAAGGTCAGCCATTTGATGTTGTAGCTGAGACTATCAAAAAAACTGCATTTAAAATTACTCGTATGGGGCAACTGGTCGGTAAAGAAGCTTCTGAACGTTTAGGCGTTAAATTTGGTATTGTCGATTTATCGTTAGCTCCAACCCCGGCAATTGGTGATTCGGTTGCACACATTTTAGAAGAAATGGGATTAGAAGCAGTCGGTACACACGGTACAACTGCAGCACTAGCTATGCTAAACGATGCGGTTAAAAAAGGTGGAGTAATGGCTTGTGGCCATGTTGGCGGATTAAGCGGTGCATTTATCCCTGTTTCGGAAGATGCAGGTATGATTGATGCTGTAAATAACAGTGCACTTAATCTTGAAAAACTAGAAGCAATGACCTGTGTTTGTTCTGTTGGACTGGATATGATTGCAATTCCAGGCGATACGCCAGCTGAAACTATTTCGGCGATCATTGCAGATGAGGCTGCAATAGGGGTGATTAACCACAAAACAACAGCTGTGCGAATTATTCCAGCAGTGGGCTTAAACGTAGGAGATAACATTGAATTTGGTGGCTTACTCGGCCATGCTCCCGTTATGTCAGTAAACAAATTTAGTTCATGTGATTTTATTAATCGAGGTGGAAGAATTCCTGCTCCAATTCATTCATTTAAAAACTAATATATTTATTTTAAATGAATATTTTCCCTTACTCCGTCTACAGCAAGGTAGGCGGATTATCGCTATAAATAATGAATATTCCTTATTTCATGAATTGATGGCTTTTATTCGGATATCTATTATCAAGGCTACTTTTCTTGCCATAATAATTTTAAGCATATAATATTCATATACTTAAGTATATACCTAAAAGGTGTGGTTGTAAATGTACCTTACTGATACTTAATGGACAATACAATAGACTTTAAGGCTTGTTATTACTGGGTTTGATGTGCTTTGTAGGGTTTAAAAGAATGATGCTGTTTATTGATTTGGTGCGTGAGCGGGACTTGAAAAGCACTGTTTAAATCATTTTTCATAAAGCATTGTGTTTGTTTCTTCTATTTGCCGTACCCCCATTTGTACCCCCAAAATAAAAACTGACCCCCAATATTAGGTATTTTAATCTTGCCAAATTGAAAGGTTAAAAATTGGTTTTAGAATTTTGACGGTGTAAAAATTTATCTAGGTGAGCGGTGTCCATTAATTATGGTTTAGATTTTTATACCTCCCCCCATAAAAATAAAATTTTATAAAAAAGTGTTCACGGTGTTCACTACTTGCTTGAAGCCTTATTCTAAAAGGGTTTGAGAGGTGAACACTTAATGATTTACTATTCACAAGTGTACACTTTAGGTATTCACTCAATAAAAAACCGCCAATTAGGGCGGTCTCTATTTTATATTTTAGTAGCTCAATTTGAGCCACTAGTTAGGCTCTTCGGCTTTAGGTAGCCAGTCTTGACTCGTATTGATATTAAGCTCTACGTTGGTTCTCATCCCTTTATTTGCTCTTTTACGCATGTAGTCTTTACCGTTTTCTTTCATTGCATAATTAAGCGATGTGCCAAATTGCGTTAGTGATAGCGGATTGTTTAAACCTGTATTGCGGATGTATTCAATATAAGCATGATATAAATATTTTCGGGGGTTAAAGGGCATTATTCCCATATTGCCAATAAACATACCATTGGGATAATCAAGCGCATCAAGATAACTACAAAAATCTACCAAGTGGTCGGATTCGCGTTTAATCGCCGTCGCTTCGTCTGATTGTTGTTGCTGGTGTAGTCTTTCTTTAGCTTCTGCTGGACTGGTAAACTCATTTAATAGCAACCTCACAATTGAGGGGAGTTCTTGCTCTATTTTGCTGACCAAGTTTAAATCTCGCTCTTTTTCAGGGATGACCTCGCCAAAGTGAAAGATAACCCTACGCCGTGATATACCGCCGTTACGCTCGTTAAATCTCATAGCCTCGTTATTGATAACCAAGACTACCGCAGGGATTTTACAAGAGTAGGGTTGCTTGTGTTTTGGGTCTATTGCGACTTCATCACCGCCAGTAATTGCTTTTAATCCTGCGCCACTCCCCATATAACGCGGTTGGTCGGGTAATATGACTAATGAGTAACCCACGATTAAGGCTCTGTCTCTTGCCTTTTCTAATGCGTCCATAGTACCTATTACGGTATTGTTTTTACCTGATAACATGGTAGCAATTTCAGCAAAAACACTTTTACCGCTACCGCCTGCGCCTGTAACCTCTAAGAATAATTGCCAGTCATGGCGATTGGCCAATATCATATATAGCGCAGCTAAGATATTTTTAGCCTTATCTTGATTGCCTGATGCTCTTTTTAGCCATTTAGCGAAGTTTGGCGCGTGAGTATCAAAAGATTCATTTTCTTTGGCAGGGTAGTAATCAATATCATTACTGACCAATAGCCAGTCTTGCTTATTGTGCGGTCTAAAGGTTTGGCTTTTTAGCTCATATACGCCATTTTTAAAGCAGATTAAATCTTTCTGAGGTGTTCCCATTATCGGCAGTGATAACCTGAGCGATTCAACCGCTGAGCTAATTCGCATAGGGTTAAATGGTTCGCCTGATTGGGTGAATAAATCGGCTAGTGTTCGCATTAATAGTTTATCGCTTATAGGTTGCCATGCGTTATCTTGATAGTGATAGATTTCATCGGTAGTAAGATTAATCGCAAGGTTATTATCATAATATTGATTGAGTAGCTCGGCGCGTTGGCTTGATGCCATTTGCGATAGGTTCATGCTTGATAACTCGTTTTGCATGTTATGTTTTGTCATGGTGGATAACTCTGGTTTTATGAGGTTTTTATTAAAATGAGCCAAAGCGTTATCGCTTCCAAATTGTTGCCTATAATCATCCCAATCACATTTATAATCTGTATCAGGAACGGAGTAATAACCATTTACCGCTTGAGCTGCTTCTATTGCTTTAGCAAAGCCCGTATTTGGGCTTTGACCAATATCGTTATCACCTGCAATAATGATTTTAGCTGTCGGATTCAGTTCACGAATAGACTTAGCTACATGAATAAGATTGCCTGCGTCAATGGCGGATATAACAATAGACTGTTGGCAGAATTCTGCTATCGATATCCCTGTGGCTAAACCCTCACAGATAATAATTTCATTGTGTGCGAGCAAATTTGCGCACACCTGGGCAGGTCTGCTCAATATTGAGCGCACTAATATAAAAGCACTTTTCTTATTTGAGCCTCTCATTAAGTGCTTACTGCCGTCAGGTTCGATAAATTGGCCACCTGCATATTCATTATGAAGATTCAGCATGGGCACAAAAATGCGCCCGTTATCTAACAAGGGTAAATCAAAGGTTAATCCTTTCTTGGTCAGGTATTGAGATTGCCCTAATGTTGCTTTAGATAGCAAATACTCGACCTTTTTACATACGGGATTATCTGGTATGTTATCATTATGTAATTGTTCAGAATCTATTTTTCTAAATGCGAGATTTTCCCGTATTTTGTGATTAGACAGATTTAAACATTCCGCTACTTTATTTGATGCTTCTTTAGCGTCACATTGACAATAGTTTTTGATAAGCTCTAAGCCATCACCACTACCGCACTGGTTACAGATATAAGTACCTCTACCATTTTGGTTATCAAATCTAAATCTATCCTTACCCCCACAGACAGGGCAAGGGCAATGCTTGCCATTACCCACCTCAATACCCAATGATTGAAAGATATAATCCCATTTACCTACGGCTTGGGCTGTAATTTCATTGATTTTCATTACATCCCCCCCTTAATGAATTGTCGAGCTAGATTCAGCTTTAATATCTTCGGCTAAATCAATAAATAACGATGCAAGCATTTCTTGCCCAAATTGTGTTAGTGCCATAGGTTTATCATTGCTTTCGCTGTACATCTTTTTTAATAGCCCATAGGTGCGGTTTAACCCCTCACTTTCGCCAAAGTCTTCAATCAAACATTCTTCAAGGCTAACTTTTAGCCCTAACACAATTAAATCTTTGTCAATATCAATCTTGATACCCTCATGAATAAACACCTTGGCACCGTTTTTATTAATCTGCTCAATTAAAAATAAGCCTGCTATAATCGCCATGGTAGAATCAACGATACTATGATGAATTGCTGTTACTTCTTGCTGATTATCCATGATTTACCCCCTTAATTTGTGTCATGTATCGCCTAACTTCGGGCGGTAATCGTTTGGTGACATCAGCGAGTAAGTTAGGGATTTCAGCCTTGCCAAAAGAAAGTAGTGCTACATATTTGCCATTTTTAAGCCTTAATGCGGTAATAGTGCCGTCATTGTTATGGACAAAATCAAACTCTTTCATTCTTTGCCTCCTTGCGCTCGGTTTCGCTTCTAAATAGCTTTTTAGAATCGTTAATCAAGTCTGATACAGCATCAAGGGCATAGGCGCGTAACTCATCATTAATTGGCGTATCCGAATCACAATCCACCATTAAAAGCGTGGTGATAGCGTTAGC
The DNA here is from genome assembly GCF_001690415.1 of Gilliamella sp. Imp1-1. Taxonomy (NCBI): domain Bacteria; kingdom Pseudomonadati; phylum Pseudomonadota; class Gammaproteobacteria; order Orbales; family Orbaceae; genus Gilliamella; species Gilliamella sp. Imp1-1. The sequence continues at coordinate 1,867 of NZ_LZHK01000066.1, read as the reverse complement.
TTGCCCTAGTTTTGTATTGATAGTATTCATTGCGTCCAGTGAGATATTAGCCATTGTTTTTCTCCTCCATTAACCCATACTCTTGTAACTCATCAAAAGCTTGCTCTACTAAATCAACGATAACCCACAGTAAATTACTCATATCGGTTTGTTCGATAAAAGGCTCGTCATATCCTGCGCACTTATAATTAGTGTTATCTAAGGCAATTTTAGCCATGCTCCGAACTTGAATAAGTTTAGATTCAACATTACAAATTAACTGATCGTTATTCATGGCTATAACCTCCAAAGCTTCTGGCTCTTTCAATAACTGGATATAAGCGAATTCTGGCAATAAAGATAAGGGATGATTTGCCTAGGCTCTTGCGTGCTTGGCGTTCGGTTGTTGCCGTTGTTTGGACTACTTGAGCCGTTGATAGGTCATAGAATTTATATAGTTTTTGAGTGGATATAATAGGGGTAGGGATCGTAGTCATAGTGACAGCCTCCAAGTAATGATTTACATAATCACCGCTAGAGGTCTCAATCTCGTTGGCGGTGACGTTAACAGGGTTGAGACTACTGGTTACTTGGTGACCCAGCCAACCTTTCGGTTGCCCCACTAACGCCACCATAGAAGAAATATTGATAAATAGGTGTGCGCAAGCATTGACACAAAAAAAGACGCTTTGGGCGTCATGTGTCGCCAAGTAACTGTTCAGGGTCTCAATCCTGACCTTAGATTTTGCTAAGGCGTTATCAATATAGCCCGAATGATTGAGATTGTGCAAGTGTTTTTTACTTGATTTAGATGGTTTGGATTGTCTTGCGCATAGGTGTGCGCTATCATAGCGGTTAGCCATAATCATTACCTCTGTTAATGTTATTGTGGTTAGATAGCTCATTGAGGTGTGAACTCTTTGGGCTATTGTTTTTTGGGGCACGACCATTATAATGGTCGTTACCGTGTAATTATAATAATATCGGGTAATTACCATGTCAACACCAAAAGAAAAAAGATCACCACAATACCAAATGCGATTAACCGAAGAATTTCGGCAACAGTTAGAAGAAGAAGCTATGAAAGATGGCGATACTAGCTTGGCTACTTGGATTAAAAGAGTTTTAAGAAAAGAATTACAATCACGAGGAATTATACCTAAAGCATAATAATTAAGTTTCTTGTGGTTTCTTTTTATGGACTCAAGAAACATACTTTTGAAATTCAACCCCATGCAATGATTAGTACGCATTAAAAAAACGGTTTTCACTGCGTACTTAGTGCGTACTTTTACACTTGTTTTCACTGAAATAGAATCTTTTGGCTGAAAACTAGAATTATTGCCAACCAAGAAGAATGATTTCACCTTTTGGATGGCGTTAATCTCATCAAAATAGCAATTTAAGCGATTATTTAGGGCTTGGGTATATTGTTTTATTGCTAGGGCGTTAAATGGGCGTGTAGTCATCATAATTAAGCCACCTGAGCCATATGACGAATTAAATAAGCATGAGATAACTTTATTAGCTCGGCTTTTCTCTGATGATAGTCGTAACCAATATGGATTAATGTTATATTTGCGTTCTCAAGGTATGCGATATGGTTTAATTCAAATTCGTTTAGGTGGTCACGAATATTACCAGTAAGATTATTGGCTTTCTTGTATTTGCTTGATGTAGTACCTAATACGATGCGGTTAATCATATCGAATTCATTAGTAAATACGGTGTTATTTGCGCTTTTCCCCAGTGCTTTACGTTGCTCTGTTAATGCGTCACACATAGGACGGCTATAATCTGCGACTTCTAAACGCGCTTTTAATCGATTAAGTGCTTTCTTTTGGATTGCTGGAGCGATTTCTTTAAGGTGTTCTTCACAACGTATAAA
>NZ_LZHK01000065.1:0-4796 GCF_001690415.1 Gilliamella sp. Imp1-1 | reverse complement strand
GGATCCCTTCAAACGTCATCCGATGCTCGGATTTATTATAAACTCGGCCGGTATTTTTCATTATTTGTAGTAGCTTTTCCCACCGTTTATCTGTTAGCATTGTTCTTGGCATGATGAATCGAGTTAGGGTTGTTTTTGGCTGAATTATTATAACTCACATCATGCCGTCTAAAAAATAATCATGAAAGATCAACACGCCCTAATTTATATCTAGTTCTAGAATTATTATATAACTTATCACTGAATAATTGATTTTAATAGAATGCATTATAGTTAGTGTAAGTAAAATAATCATTAAATTAATGATGTAAAATCAACTTATTACTGGATTTAGTTTAATTTTAATTGAACACTGTTGAGTAATGAAACAAGGTGAAAGGCTTATTTGAAAAGGCTTTAGGCATAAAAAAACTGTTATAAGCAGGTCTTAGAATTTGGTGATTGGTGCCCGGACGCGGGATCGAAGATGTGGGTTTAAGCCTTGTGGTTACAGGATTTGAGAAATTTAGATGAAAAATGTACCCGTATTTGTATCCATTTACATTTAACTTAAAATAACTGTATAATAATACAGTTCTGCAACCCTTATTTTTATACTTTTCCTTATATAAAACAATTCCTATTTATAATATTGTCCCAAAACTGTATTTTTTGTCCCATTTATGGTATACTTAATTTAAATAGATATATCCTTAGGTGATTTTTGTGAAAAAAAAGAATGTGTTAAATTTGATTAAATATCATGTTGAAAGAAATGAAAGTGCTTTTAGAGATGAAGCTATTGAAATTGCTAGATATTTTGATTCTATTGGCGATCATCAGTTAGCTGAATATATTATGGGATTTATTGCTGAATCAAATCTTTATATTCCTCAAGCAAGTGAGTTTGAGAGTGATTTTTTAAAATCAATAAATGTAAAGGTAGTGGATTCCCTAAATTTGCCAATTGAAATCACTGATAATATTAAAGGAGTGATTAATGCTGTTAATCACAAAATTGGGATAACCAAATTTTTATTTGAAGGGTTTCCTGGTACAGGTAAAACTGAAGCAGCAAAACATGTTGCGAGACTACTCAAACGTTCGCTGTTTTATGTGGATTTTGATAATTTAATTGATAGCAAGCTTGGTCAAACGAATAAAAACATAGCCCAAGTGTTTAGTGAAATTAATAAAATACCTTATCCAGAAAAAACAGTGATTTTATTTGATGAAATTGACGTTATAGCATTAGATAGGATTAATAGTAATGATGTTCGAGAAATGGGACGTGTAACATCAGCAATTTTGAGAGAGTTGGATAGATTAAATGATTTAAATAAAGACATTGTAATCATTGCTACCACAAACTTATATAAGAATTTTGATAAGGCTCTTTCTAGACGCTTTGATGCTATTATTAATTTTAATCAATACAGTAAAGAAGATTTAGTTGAAGTGGCTGAATTTTATTTTTCATCTTTCTCAAAAAATTTTAGAAACGTGTCTAAAGATGCTCGATTGCTGAAAAAAATTCTAAATACATCAAACCAATTACCATATCCTGGTGAATTAAAAAATATTATCAAGACTTCTTTAGCGTTTAGTGATGTAAATAATGGTTATGATTATCTGAGAAGATTATACAACAATATAATAGGAAATCTTGATCAAACTAGTTTAGAACAATTACACATTTTAGGTTTTACTGTAAGAGAGATAGAAAAACTTAAAGGTGAACCTAAAAGCACAATAGCTAGAAAATTGAATGAAGGAAATAAGTAATGGCAAATAATGTTTTAGAATTAAAAGGAAATCGATTTGTTCAAGCGTCTAAACAATTTAAACCAAAAGTTATTCCTAATATGAATGGTAACAATGGTGTTACTAGCGAACATGTGTATAAGTTGCAAACGAAAATGGAACAAATCAAAAATTTTTGGTTGAATGAACCTAAGCCATTTGACGGTATTCTAATTTGTGTTTGTTATAATAAGATTGTGGCAAAAAGTAATAGAATCGGAGGATTGTTTAGAGGGAAGGATTCGAACTATGCAATAGTGGGAGCTAAGTTTAACAAAGATAGAACTAAACATATTATTACTTATTTTTTAGATATTAATGATTTAAATAAAAGTATTGTTTTACTTGATAAAACAAAAATTGTTTTAGATAAAGCCTTTTCAGGAAAAATAGATCAAGTTACTTTCAAGGATCATGAAAGTATAAATAGTGTTCATTTTAAAGAATTTGGTATAAGTAAATCCTCATTTAAGCAAGTTATAGCTGATATTTCTTATATTGATGATTTTGAGGTAGAGAACCCGTCAGGAGAATCAGTGCAAAGTATTATTACTTTGTATGATATAAGAATGGATACAAAAAGATTATTAAAAAAACTAGGTATCGATATTTTATCCAGTCGGATTTTAGATAATCAAACGATTTTTTTGGATAAGAATCAATCGGAGATCTTATTTACTAAAGCTCCTTATCTTATTTCAATGGCTACAGCAGATTTATCCCAGCTATCGCCAGAAGATTTCATTCAACAACATAAACAAAATTTGCAGCATATTCCAGAGCCCACAATAGAACCTACTATTGGTGTAATTGACACATTATTTGATGAGGGAGTTTATTTTAGTGATTGGGTCGAATACCATGAAATGGTTGATGAAAATATTGCTAAAGCACCTAATGATTATAGGCATGGCACTGCAATATCATCTATTATTGTAGATGGACCAAGGCTTAATCCCTGGTTAGATGACGGCTGTGGAAGGTTTAAAGTACGTCACTTTGGTGTAGCAGTTGGTTCACAGTTTTCTTCTTTTACTATTATAAAGCAAATTAAAGAAATAATAGCAAAAAATAAAGATATTAAAGTTTGGAATATTTCACTAGGTAGTGATCAAGAAGTTAATGATAATTTTATATCTGCTGAAGCTTCTGTATTAGACCAAATTCAATATGAAAATGATGTCATCTTTGTTATTGCGGGAACAAATAAAACAAATGAAAATATTAATAGAATTGGTTCTCCTGCCGATTCAATTAATAGTATGGTTGTAAATGCAGTAACAAAAAATGGATTATCAACAAAATACTCTAGAAAAGGAATTGTTTTATCATTTTTTGCGAAGCCTGATATAAGTTACTATGGTGGAAGCAGTGAACAATATATTCATGTATGTGAACCCTTAGGAGAAGCTAAAGTTGCGGGAACATCATTTGCAGCTCCTTGGGTTGCTCGAAAACTTTCATATCTAATTGACATATTAGAGCTTAGCCGTGAAGTGGCTAAGGCGCTTATTATTGATGCCGCAAGAGGATGGAATAACGAACCGACTGCCAGTGAAATTGCATTATATGGGCATGGTATAGTACCAATTAAAATTGACGATATTGTCAAAACAAAAGAAGATGAGATTAAATTTTTAGTTTCAGATATCAGTGAAAAATGGAACACTTATAATTATAATTTTCCAACACCAATGAATAAAGATGATAAATATCCTTATATAGCCAAAGCAATAATGTGTTACTTTCCTAAATGCAATAGAACTCAAGGAGTGGATTATACAAATACTGAGTTAAATTTACATTTTGGAAGAATCAAAAATAATGGAAAAATTTCTAATATTAATGGGGATAAACAAAACCAGAATATAGATACTGAAAGAAACTATTTATTAGAGTCTGATGCTCGAAGTAATTTCCGAAAATGGGATAATGTTAAATATATAGCTGAAATAGTTAAAAAAAATAATAAACCTAAAATATCATACGAAAATAAAAATTGGGGCATGGAAATTAAAACAAATAATCGTTTAAATCCCAAAGATGGAGAAGGTGTTCGTTTTGGAATTGTTGTTACATTAAAAGAAATTAATGGCGTAAATAGAATTGATGAGTTTATTAGAAGCTGCCATTTAAGTGGTTGGTTAGTAAATGCAATTGATGTTAATGCCAAAGTTAATATTTATCAAAATATGAATGAAGAGATTGAATTTGAGTAAATTTTTATGTGTTAGCTCAAACTTAATCTGACAAAAACTTATTACTCATCGGACACACATTTTGTTAAAATGAAAGCCGATGAGTAAAATAAATTCTCCAATTGCTTTTCCTTAACCAATCCTTTTTCTCCGTTCCAGGTTTGCCGTGGTCTCTTTCCATAACAATATTTTCCAGAGTGTGCCTTTCTCGATTGTAAAGATCAAACCATTGTTCAATATCGTTTTGTATTTCACATAATTGCGTGTAAATCTTACGTCGAAATAAAATATCATAACATTCTGTTTTCATCGTCTTGTGAAATAGTTCACAAAATTTATGCATAACAAGATAAAAGTGGTACCAAAAATAAAAATTTAAATCACTAATGAATCCCCTTATAAAGTTTTAAATAAGCTTTATAAAGGGAATAACTAATCATCCAATGCATTTATAGTAGAAATTGGAATGGCAACACATTTTCAAACAAAAAAATTAAGGGGTAAGTGTTTTTTAAATTCAACGGGAGGCAAGTAGCCTAACGAAGAATGTAATCGTTTATGATTATACCAATAAGCATAAGCCGAAAAAGCGCGTTGTAATTCAGCCGTTGAGTTGAAACGTTGGCCTTTTACAAATTCCGTTTTAATTGTTTTAAATGTCGCTTCCGCTACCGCATTGTCATATGGACACCCTTTCTTGCTTAATGAATGCGTGATATTAAATGTCTTAAAACACGCCTCTAATAACCGATTATCAAACTCTTTGCCTCGGTCTGAATGAAATAAATCCAATTTTGATAATGGCAGTTTAATTTG
>NZ_LZHK01000064.1:0-37736 GCF_001690415.1 Gilliamella sp. Imp1-1 | reverse complement strand
AAGGCGGACGAACGGTGATTGCTAAACGTAATTATGGTAAGGATATAGATAAAAGCAGTATGGATAGGTGCCTTTATCGCTATCGTCATTTAGTCGAGAATGCCTTTGCTAGAATCAAGCAATATCGTTCAATATCAACTAGATACGATAAGTTAGAAAGGAATTATGCCAGTATGGTATCACTGGCATTTATGTTAATGTGGCTGCCAATGTATTGTTGAGTAATTTATGTACAGCAAAGATCAACAGCCCCTAGTAACTTTAGAAGATGGCACAATAACTTTAGCATCAGAATCATAAGCAACAATTGATAACATATCTTCATTATTAAGCATATTAACCGCAAGAATAGCCGCTTCTCTTGCTTTTTCAATACGGTCACCAGACATAGAACCAGAACGATCAATGACCAAAGCTAAATTAATCGGTACACGCTTAGATGAGTCAAACTCAATTCCAGTTAACGACACTTTTAAATAATTCTTTTCTTCTGAGTTTTCTAAGATAATAGGCGATGCCAATTCAGAACGAACCTGTATTTGATTATTTGTTTTAGCATTCCCCAAAAAGCTCAAGGCAGAAATTCCAATAAAAATAAGTGATTTAATAAATTTCATGTTATTTCCTTTTTTATATGAAGTTTATTCAATTATCTGCTTTTTATAAAATAAACTGTCTGAATATTGTATTTATTTGTAAAAAAATGTAAAAAACCAAGTTAAGAATTTTAATTTATGCCGATATTGACTTTTGTTTATTGCCATTCCAAATGGCGAGAGTATATAATAAAAAATTGTCCATTCTCATAGAAATGATATAGAGAACATTTAATATGACTCAATTACAAGAAAAACTTGCACTTATTAAAAATAGTATTATCACCATACCAAATTACCCTAAAAAAGGGATTTTATTTCGTGATATTACTAGTCTGCTTGAAGATCCTGTTGCATTTCGCACATCGGTTGAGCTATTAATCGATCACTATAAAGATAAAAAAATAGATAAAGTGGTTGGCACCGAAGCGCGTGGATTTATCTTTGCAGCTCCAATTGCATTAGCATTAAATATTGGTTTTGTACCAGTAAGAAAGCCCAATAAGTTACCGCGCCACGTATTTAAAGAAGAATATCAGCTTGAGTACGGTACAGATACGTTAGAAATTCATACTGATGCCATTAAACCAGGCGAACGAGTATTAATTATTGATGATTTACTTGCTACAGGTGGAACAATTGCTGCAACAGCGAATTTAATTCGTAAAGCTGGTGGCATTGCCGAAAACGCCGCATTTGTAATCAACTTACCAGATTTAGGTGGCAAAACAAAGTTAACGGATATGGGAATTGATTGCTTTACTTTAGTTAATTTTGAGGGCGAATAATTACTATTAAGGGCACAATTAGTGCCTTTTTTTATTTTGAATACTTTTATCTCTTTTCCTTTCTAAAATAAAATAAGTTAGTCATTTTCATTGCATAAAAAATAGATATGTACCACCACTCTATCTAAATTCAGCTAAATAAATCAAGATAAAAAACCAACAAAACCTCAAAAAACGAATAAAAATACACTTTACATCTTGATAAAGCCATAAATGTGAATTATTATTCATAAATAAAGCATAATTATTAAAACAAAAGGAAATAGATAGAATGAAAAAATTTAACCATATTATTGCAAGAACACCCGCCAAATCTTTAATTAACGGATTAACGTCAGCTAACTTGGGTAAACCTGATTATCAAAAGGCCTTAGATCAGCATAACTATTACATTCGAGCACTACAGCAGTGCGATGTTGATATCTCTATTTTACCACCCGACGAACGTTTTCCTGATTCAGTCTTTGTTGAAGATACCGTTCTTTGTACACCGCATTGTGCCATTATAACAAGACCTGGAGCTGAAAGCCGTAGGGAAGAAACTGAAATCATTGCCGATACCATTGAAAGATTTTATCCAAATAAAGTAGAAAGGATTACCGCACCAGGTACCGTTGAAGCTGGCGATATAATGATGGTTGAAAACCACTACTATATTGGCTTATCTGCTCGAACCAACCAAGCTGGTGCTAACCAAATGATAGCTATTTTAGAGAAGTACGGATTAACTGGTTCGGTAGTTAAGCTTGAAAAAGTATTACATCTAAAAACAGGTTTAGCTTATTTAGAAAACAACAACCTATTAGCAGCAGGCGAATTTATAACTAAACCTGAGTTTCAACGCTTTAATATTATCGAAATTCCCGAACAAGAAAGTTATGCTGCCAACTGTATTTGGGTTAATGATCACGTAATAATGCCGATGGGCTATCCAACAACAAAAGCAAAAATAGAAAAACTTGGCTACCAAGTTATTGAAGTTGATACATCGGAATACCAAAAGATTGATGGTGGCGTAAGTTGCATGTCACTAAGATTTTAATCGATCTATATTAAATATTAACCTTACTAAACCACATAATAAGACAACAACATGAATACATCGGTAAGAAAAAAGCTAGGCATCCTGCCACTCACACTGTTAGTGGTTGGCAGTATTGTAGGCAGCGGTATTTTTAGCCTACCACAAAACATGGCCGAAAGTTCGGGCTCTGGCGCTATTTTAATTGCATGGATAATAACCCTATTTGGCATGTTAATGCTAACACGGATATTTCAGTATTTATCGATTCGATTTTACAAAATCAATGATGGATTATATGGTTATGTGCGTGAAGGTTTTGGCGATTATATCGGCTTTAATGCCGCGTGGGGCTACTGGATATCAGCATGGATGTCGTGCACCAGCTACCTAGTGATTTTATTTAGTGCATTAGGATCTTTTGATTGCTTGAGCTTCTTTGGTCATGGTACCACATTACCTGCCGTTATTACGGCTATCATATTTTTATGGATAGTGCACTATTTTGTATTAAAAGGAATATATCGTGCTTTTTTATTAAATTGCCTAGTAACATTAGCGAAAATCGTGCCTATTGGTTTATTTATTGTTTGTGTTAGCCTTGCCTTTAAAATATCGACATTTAAGATAGATTTTTGGGGAACACCGCAATTAGGCTCAATTATCGAGCAAGTAAAAAACACCATGCTCTATACCGTTTGGGTCTACTTAGGGATTGAAAGCGCAACTGTGTATGCTGCTAGAGCCAAAAACATCATCAGCATTAGCCGAGCTACCTTTTTTGGCTTTGCTATTACCAGCTTATTACTTGTTTGCGTATCTGTGTTATCGCTTGGTATTGTGCCACAACAAGAACTTGCTCAAATGAAAAACCCTTCCATGGCACTTGTTATTGAACATGTAGTAGGCAGCTGGGGAGCAACATTAATTAATATTGGTTTAATTGTGTCAGTCAGTGGTGGATTACTATCATGGTTAATGCTAGCGGCCGAAATGCTATTTTTAGCTGGCCAAGGCACACAACACACAGTACCAAGTTGTTTTGGAAAACTCAACAAAGCAGGCACGCCATCCAACGCATTATGGTTAACAACATGTTTAATAACCGTATTAATTATCCTTGCCCACTACTATCAATCTGGCTACAACACATTAATCCAATTATCAACCTCAATGGTGCTTATTCCCTATTTACTGGCGGCTCTCTTTGTTTTTAAATTAGCCGTTCAACAAGGTAAAGCCTACTTAATTATGATTGGCGCTTTAGGATCGCTTTATGGCATATGGTTGATTTATGCTGGTGGCACAGTTTATTTATTACTGTCGATGATACTATATAGTATGGGACTCTGTTTTTACCTTTATGCCAGAAAGGAACGATCTTTGCCAGCATTTAGTTACTTGCATGACAAAGCGTACGCTATTGCAATCATCCTATTAGCTATCATCGCTATTTTACACTTCTACATAACACCAAATTAATTAGTTAGGCGTTATTTTCGAAATAGATAAAAGTCAGCTAATAGCTTTCTGAACTCTTGAGAATAACGCCCATCACCATCTCGCATACACAATTGCTGCTCATCAATTTTATTAGCCTGGATAAATGAAAAAGCCAATAATGATAACGAAAAGTCTTTATCTGCACTATATCTAACATTCATCAGTTGGAATAAATATAACTGATTAGATTCACATAATAACCTAAACTGATTGGATAAATGATAAGGTAAAACTAAACAAAATTGCCCTTTCGGTTTTAGTAAGCGCTTAACTGTGTCAATAAGCTGTTGAAAGTTCAAACATTCGGTATAACGTGCCAACTGTCTTTGGGAATTGCGACAATCAACGGCAGATGCAAAATAAGGGGGATTAGTCACAATCAAATCATAGCCCACCGCATAACTTAGCTGAAATTGATTAATATCGGTATTAATCGCATTAATCGAAGTAAACCCAGCTTGTTCGCTATTTTGCTGACATTGTGATACCGCCTGCATATCAATATCGATGGCATCAATTTGGCTGTTATCATGTTCTAACCGCTGAGCTAACATTAACGCAATTACACCACAACCACAGCCAATATCGAGTACCTTTTGCGGAGCCGAATCAATCGGAACCCAAGCCCCTAACAAACAACTATCGGTTGTTACCTTCATTGGACTTTTATCGTGCGCCACAAAAAAACGCTTAAAAGTAAAGCCACCTTTTTTTAACGGTAATGAATTATTCTGCATAAATAAACTTCTTAAACAAAGGCTTGTTAGATGCTATCGCATCAGCCCAGCGAGTCGGTTCTGGCAAACGATAGCCCCGCAAGCATAAATTAACCCATTTTAAAGCACTATCTTGACTTACTCGGTGACCTGTTGAAATAAATAAAGGATTGCAATTATTTTTACTACATAAAACCCAACCAATCTGTTCTTGCTTGTCTTGTAAAGGTGTTACATTACCTGCTTGCTTAGGTAATATTTCGTATTGACCGCAAAGCCTTTTTTTAGCAACACCAATTGTTGGCATATCTAACAACAAACCTAAATGGCTTGCAATACCTAAACGCCGAGGATGAGCAACACCTTGCCCATCAACGAACAACAAATCTGGCTTCTGTGTTACCTGCTGCCAAGCGGCAAGTAGCGCAGGGTATTCCCGAAAAGACAAATAACCAGGAATATAAGGAAACCCTGTCTCAACCCGAGCAATATGATACTCAACAACCTCGAAAGTTGGATAGCGCAAAATAACGATTGCTGCTCGAGTAATCTTGCCATTATCTTCAAAACCGACATCAGTACCACCAACGTAATTTATTGACGGATTAAAGTCATCATCGCATTTAACCTGCATGGCTAACGCCTGCTGTGTTTGCATTAATTGTTCTAAATTGATAGACATTTTTATTCTGTTCAGTATCATTATTCCAATAGATTGATTTTATCAGAATTAGCATGCCATATACATTAGCAAATCCTACCGAGTTAACAGAAGAAATCAAAAAAAGTCGTTTTATTGTCAATGCAGCGCCAGTCACATCAGCTGAACAAGCCACCGACTTTATTAATCAAATAAGCGATCTCAACGCCACCCACAACTGCTGGGCATGGAAGATTGGACAACAATACCGATTTAATGACGATGGCGAGCCCACTAGTACAGCAGGTCGCCCTATTCTTTCAGCCATTGAAGGACAAGATTGTGACCAAGTGGTAGTAGTAGTAACTCGTTACTTTGGTGGCATAAAATTAGGTACTGGAGGATTAATTCGTGCCTATGGCGGTTCGGCTAGTCACTGCTTGCAACAAGCTGAACTAATTGAACTCATTGCCCGCATAACGCTACAATTTCACTGCTATTATAACGAATGGCCAATTATCGAAAATCGCCTAAAGGAACTTGATTCCATTATTGAAAATCAAGAGTTTGATGCTGAAGGTGTAAAAGTAAACGTCGCTATCACAAAAGACAAATTGCAACTCCTACAAAAAAACATTAGCGACATCACCCGTGGACGAGTTATTATTGAACTATAAGAATCACTCAGGTAGAATATTGATTTTATTTTATAAAAGATTAATTTTTTTATTGACTATCTTTTGTTGTATCAAGTTTAATTTTTAATAAAAGTGCTTTTGGACTTTCAGTCATTAAAATGCAAAGCTCTCAGGCTTTGCTATTTTGGCTCTCCTCCTCGCACTGGAATTTTATTCTTTTATTGATTATTCTTTATTAATATCAGAATATCATCAGCACCATAAAGATTAATAACTAAGTCATAAAAACTAAGGGGTGGTGCAAAGACCATAATTAATAATAGAAGTCCTGAACCAAAAAATATCACCGTTACTAGCTCCCACATCAAACTGACCACTAAACTGCCCTATTCTAGTCGTGTCACTTGTCCAATAGTTTTGGTCAACGAAGTCCGCACCAGCGTAATGATACATAAAGCCCCACTCCGAAAATAATCCAGCACCTATTGTACGCAGGTAATTATTATTTTTTGATGGAGGTGTAGCGCCGATAGAGCCTTGGCAATTCGGACCTGAGCCAATACCAGAACAAACAGCGTTAGTCAGATCCTTAACCTGTGGCACACGATAACCCAAACCACTACACCAAGTTACCATATCAGGGTAGTGATATAATTCAGCCCCCCTAACTACGAACCATTTTTGCAGGACAAATCCATATTTAATTACCTCGTTCCCCTCTCTATCTCTCCCCACTAACTCAAAGGTCAGCGGTAACCTTGGCCTAGCAATTCGACTAGAATAAGGATTGAACCATTGATTTCTTGCCTCTGGACCTGTTAGTGTAACGCGAAATTCAACATCGCATTGGGCATTACATTTTGTTTTTCTTGTTACTGTAGCGGTAATTCCATCATGCGTAATTGGCGTTCCCCATGTTAATTCATCGGCATCTCCCCTTATGATTAAATCAAAATATAACCCATTTGCGCCCGTTGTCGGAAAATTTAGGTTATATGATCCCTGATCGGTTGATTGAACTAAGAACCCATAATCTGGGTGCCATATATCAGCAGGGCCAGCAAAATGGAGTCCACCCAGCTCAAGATTGGGCTTTACAAATTTAAGCTCCCCCCATTGTGACGATGGCAGTATTACGGCATCACTACGATTAATCCTTCGACCATTTTTAACGGGTAATGCCTGTAAACTCCATAAAGAAGACAATAATAACAATACCAATACTAACAGAAATTTTCGGAATAATTTTGATAATAATTTGAAAGATAGCTTTGAAAATATAAACGTGGCGGGGTTAAAAATCCAACTAGTGTGTTTATCTGATAAATTTAAGACATAGGTTTGCTGGTGTCTGGTGTCTAAAATGATAATGCATTACGGTTCACCTGTCAAGTAAATTAATGATTTATTTTAATTTTTATATTTATTTGATTGTTTAATAATCTATTCCTTTAAGGAGATTAAAGTATAGCCATTTTAAAAAAACTTGGCTAGTTTTTTATGCAATTTTTTAATTAGAATACGGTGTTAGGTTTTGTAAGTCTTAACTTTTGTGAATATCATGAATATTGGTGATAATTTCTAAACCAAGGAATTAGTGAATTACCTAAAACCAATGAACATATAATCCTTACCATGTTATGGGATGTATTACGCCCATAAAATCGTTCAGGTAGAGCATTGATTTTATTTAATTTTTTATTTTCATTAAAATCAACCAGTTATACAGAAATTTCTATTTTTATACAAAAGGCCGCCTATACGGCGGTGAACATCGGTTACATGAACGGCCTGCATTGACAAACTTTCTAAACCGCCTACACGGCGGTAAACCTTAGGATACTTTTCTTCGATAGTACCCTTAGTTTCTAAACCGCCTATTCGGCGGTAAACTTGAACGAAGCAATCGGCTCGCTGGTACAGATTTTCTAAGCCGCCTACACGGCGGTAAACTAGAAGCCAATATACTATAATTCCATTTAGCAAAAGGCAAACAGGATTTTTTCTGTCAAAAACCCTTTTTTATAAGACACTATTAACCTTTTGTTTTTATTGATTTTAATTTATTGTTAAAAAAAAGGGTTAGCTAAATTTTATATTTTGAGGCAATTTTTAAATTGTATTTTCAAAAAATCCATCTAGTGAATTGATTTTATTTTAAATGTGAAATATTACTATACATTATTTTTCTCACTATAAAAAATATGCTTTATTGCCAATAAACAATAATAAAATTACAATAATTTCACTTTAAACCACTTAAAGCAAAAAACATGATTACTTACCACGATGCTACATTAGAAGATTTACCATTTATTGTTGATGTTTATAATTCAACAATTGCTGGTGGCCAAGTTACTGCCGATACAGTGCCTGTTTCTGTTGAAAGTCGATTGGAATGGTTTTACCAGCATAACCCTAACAATCGTCCACTTTGGTTAATTAAATATCAAGATAAACCTTGTGGTTGGATTAGTTTATCTTCGTTTTATGGTCGTCCCGCTTTTTATAAAACCGTTGAGATTAGCTTATATCTTCATCAAGATTTTCGTGGCAAAAAAATTGGTCAATTTATGGTGGATAAAATCGAACAATTTGCTAAACAAGCTGGAATTGAGACAATTTTTAGCTATGTGTTTCGACATAACTTACCTAGTGTTAATTTATTTAAAAAAATGCAGTATCAACAATGGGGACTTCTTCCAAAAATTGCTGAATTAGATAATGTTCAGCGTGATTTAGTTATATTAGGTAAACGGTTAAATTAACTGACTTCTATCAATAAAATTTACCTATTCAAAAGGATTTTTTAATGAGCACCTTTAATGATATTAAATATTACGCCAGTCAATCTAAAGTCACAACAACGCTGGTAGTAATCAATATTCTGTGTTTTTTTGCATTTCGGCTAGTTGATAGCCGTGGGTTTTCGCCATTATATGAAAATCATTTTTTGATTGATTGGGGAGCCGATGTTGCGGAGTTAACTTTTTCTGGCCAATATTGGCGCATGTTTACTAATTTATTTATGCATGTCAGTTTTACTCATTTAGCTATGAATATGCTGGCATTATGGAGCATTGGTCCTATTTTAGAACAGCGCATTCCTTGCCTTGCTTTTGTTGGCATTTACTTTTTTTCAGGGCTAGTAGGAAGCTTATCAAGCGATATTGCCACCATCAATTAAAATGTGATTAGCTGTGGTGCCTCGGGTGCTATTTTGGGTATTATTACCGCATTGTTGGCTTATTGTTTGGTGTTTAAAACCAATATACAAGAAATGCCAGTCAAAGCAATGTTGGTGAGTTTAGTATTAACTGCTGGGTTAGGGTTATTGCCATCTATCGATAATATGGCGCATATCGGTGGTGCTTGCGCTGGTTTTGTGCTTGGTGGGGCTGTTTCGTTATGTATTAAAATGTTCAAATACCCAAGTAAGTTAACTCTACTTATTATTGGTCTTGTATTTATTGTGACTGCATTGGGGATCTATGTGCAATATATGCACTATGCTTTGCCTAGTGGTTATTATGTCTATTATTAATAATAAAAAGGCGCTGATTATCATTAAACAGCGCCTTATTTATGCAAAAGCTATTTAAAAGCTATTTAAAATCCGTGCAGGCTCAATCTTACACGCACGTTTAGCTGGATAATAGCTAGCAATTAAGCTAAGTAACATGGCGGTTATAAACACTATCACCACATCAAACAGATGAATTTCGGATGGTAAAAAATCAATAAAATAGATATTGCTATTTAAGATTTTATGCCCCATTAATGACTCAATAAAGCCCATGATGTTAGAAAGTTGCCATGACAGTATTACGCCTAAAATAACTCCAATTAGACTGCCAATTAACCCTGAAATCACTCCATACCATATAAAAATATGTTTGATTAAACGATTAGTTGCGCCTAGGGTCTTTAATATGGCAATATCACGCTGTTTATCTTTTACGGCAATGACTAAAGTGGATACAATATTAAAACAGGCCACGCCAATCACTACAATCATGGCCAGATACATGATTTGCCTAATCATTTGAATATCACGATACATAAAGCCAAACGTCTGTTCCCAACTATTAAATAACAGATCTTCGTCAAGCCCTAATGCTGCTTGACCAATAAGGTTATTGGATTGATAAACGTCTTTTACATTTACCATAATACCTGTAACGCTATCGCCCATATTTAGTAATTTCTGTGCATCTGTTAATGGAATTAAAGCCATGTTATTACTCAAGCTGCCACTTAATTCTAAAATCCCTACTACTTGCAAACGGACTCTTTTAGGTGGTTTGAGTTGATTTGGACTACTCGAAACAGGAATTAATAAAGAAACCCATCCCCCTTCTCTCACTGATAAATTTTTAGCAAGCCCTGCTCCAATAATAATTTGTTGGTTATCGGGCTTAAAATCTTGCCATTTATTATTCAGTACATAATTCGGTAGTGAACTGATTTGCATTTCTTGTTCAGGGTCAAGACCCTGTACTTGCACAGCACCAAGTTTGCTACCGTTTTCAATTAATCCAGTAAAATTAACAAATGGTAAGGCTGATACAATATTACTATTGTTTTTAAGTTCTTGTTGAACGTGTTGCCAATTATCTAAATTGCCGTACTCTGGATAGAATTGTCCATGTGGCACTACCGATAACACTCGATTGTGTAATTCACGCTCAAAGCCATTCATGGCACTTAAGCCAATAATTAATGCCGCAATACCAATAGCAATGCTGAGTGTTGAGATAATCGAAATTAACGACACCATACCACTTTTGCGACGCCCTTTTCGAAATTTTATGGCGGTAATTAAAGATAAATTCATATTAATTATCCATTAATTGTTATCTAATGATGCGCTATCAGAAAGTTGACCATCTCTCATCACCATTTGTTTATCAAGTTTATTGGCAAGCTCAAGATCATGTGTAACAACCAAAAACGCAGTTCCATGTTCACGATTTAATTTAATCAGTAGCTCAAAAATAGAATCGGCTGTTGATTTATCAAGGTTACCTGTTGGCTCATCAGCCATTACTAAAGCGGGGTTATTAATTAATGCACGCCCTATTGCCACTCGTTGGCGTTCTCCGCCAGACAACTCGGAAGGACGATGATTTGCTCGTTTGACTAAATTAACCGACTCTAGCATTGCCATAGCCCGTTTTTTAGCTTCGTTGGGTAAAACGCCGCCAATTAATAGTGGCATGGCTACATTTTCAAGCGCGGTAAAGTCAGGCAATAGGTGGTGAAATTGGTAAACAAAGCCAATTTCTTGATTGCGTAGACGTGCCTTTTCTTGTTCAGATAATTGATTTAACTGATGTGATTTAAAAATAATTTCGCCAGATGTGGGATTATCTAAGCCACCAAGCAAATGCAGTAAAGTGCTTTTACCTGATCCTGAACTACCTATAATGGCGAGTAATGATTGTGAATAAATGTCAAACGAGACATTTTTTAAAACCTCGGTTACCATTTTGCCTTCGTTATAAGTTTTATAAAGATTTTTGGCACTTAGTAATATTTGTGAATTATTCATAACGTAAAGCCTCGGCAGGTTGAATATTGGCTGCACGATATGCAGGATAAAGTGTTGAAATTAGCGATAACATAAGCAATCCAATAATAATTAAAATAATTTGCGATGGTTCAACCAATGAAGGTAGCAAGATACCAGCTAAAGATAAACCTAACAATTGCATGATTTCGTTTAAGTTAATAGCAAGTAGCAGTCCTAAGGCGCTACCTAATAACGTGCCAATTATTCCTGAACTTGCACCTTGAATAATAAAAATTAACATAATTTTAAAGCGAGACAGACCTTGTGTTTTTAAAATAGCGACTTCGCCTTGCTTTTCCATCACCAACAAGCTTAATGAAGTAATAATGTTAAAAGCCGCTACAATCACAATCAGGCTAATGAGTAATCCCATGACATTTTTTTCCATTTTAATGGCTTGAAATAATTCACCGCGTTTAGCTCGCCAATCTTTAAAGACTAATCCTTCAGGTAATGGGGTATTGGTTATCGAGGCAATATCAAGTGGTTTATCTAAAAATAGGCGCCAACTGCTAATCATATTAGGAGGATAACGTAATAAGTTTTTAGCGTCAGATTGATTGACATAAATAAGCGTTTGATTGATATCGTGGTTAACCGTAAACAGTCCTACAATATTAAATAAACGCTGGGAAGGTATACGCCCAACTGGGGTAATTTGACTTGCATCTGTTACCATTAAACGTATTTTATCGCCAACGGTTACACCTAATTGATTAGCTAACGTTTGCCCTATGATAACATTGTATTGCCCTGCTTGAAGATCTAAGAACGATCCACTATAGATATAATCATTAATAGGATCATCATCTTCTGGGTTAATGCCCATTAGTGTGCTTACAGTGATACTTTGCTCACTTTGCAAAACCACATCACTCGACACCAAAGAACTAATACGATTAACACCTTGAATCTGATTAAATTGCTCACGAGTAATGACCTTAGGATCTATCCTACCTTGTGGTGTTGTGATCTGGGCTTGAGGTAAAAACTTTAAAATACTACTTTGCATCTGATCTTCAAGCCCGTTCATGACTGATAAGACCACAATTAGACCAATTGAACCTAACATAATCCCAATCATCGACAACCATGATACAAAGCGACCAAACCCATCCGTTTTTTGCCCGTATACATAGCGCAAACCAATAAAAAATACTAATGGACGAAATATTTTTGACATAAACGTATATATTACCTGAAACTTTTTTACAAAGTTTTGCTAGTTAAATGCAAGGTGCTTATCATACAGGATTAAACAGTTATAGAAAACAACCTCATACTTACGTTATAATCTGACAATAAATTTTCAGCGACATCAACGAACTCATCATGTCTAAAACAGTTAATATTTCAAACTTAATTCCTCAAAAATCAGGTGAAGTAAAGCAAATTGGGCAGCTAGTTGGCTCTTCCTTATCACAATTTTGCGCTCAAGCTATAGATGCACATGAAGGTATAGTTGTGATTGTCACTGATGATATGCAACAAGCTTCGCGCATTCATGAAGAACTAAAGCAGTTTACATCCTTCCCTTCTATTATCTTTCCAGATTGGGAAACATTGCCTTATGACAGCTTTTCTCCTCATCAAGATATCGTATCAGAACGCTTATCTTGCCTTTATCATCTTGGACATTTAACCAAAGGGGCGTTAATTTTACCCATTAATACCTTAATGCAAAAAGTCTGCCCACAAAGTTATTTGGGTGGACATGTTTTTATGATGAAAAAAGGCTTACAAATTAGCCGAGAACATTTACGCCTTCAACTTGAAAATGCTGGCTATCGTTCAGTCAGCCAAGTTATGGAGCATGGCGAATATGCTACTCGTGGAGCGCTTTTTGATATCTACCCCATGGGCAGTGATAAGCCTTATCGCATCGATTTTTTTGATGATGAAATCGACAGTATCCGTACTTTTGATGTCGAAACTCAACGTACCTTTGGTGAAATTGCTGAAATACAATTGCTACCAGCCCATGAGTTTCCTTTCGATAAAACAGCTATTGAGTTGTTTCGTAGTCAATGGCGAGAACAATTTGAGGTTAGATTAGACTCAGAAAGCATCTATCAACAAGTTAGTAAAAATATTTTGCCAACTGGTATTGAATATTGGCAAGCCCTGTTTTTTAACGAACCATTAACACCTCTATTCTCTTATTTTTTAGCAAATAGCTTAATTATAAATACAGTTAATATTGAGCAATATGCTAACAAATATTGGCAAGATATTACCCAACGTTATGAAAGTCGCAAAGTCGATCCTATGCGACCATTACTTGCACCAAATGTTATTTGGTCTAAAACTGACGAGATTTTTGCCAATTTCAAAAACTACCCAAGAATGGTTTTATCGCATGCAATAACGACTGAATCAAATAAAAACGTTAATTTTCCTTATGTAGCATTACCTAATATTGCTATTGAGATCCAACAAAAAGATCCTTATTTGCAATTTCAAAAATTTGTTGAAAATTTTGCAGGAACAATCATCTTTTCGGTTGAATCAGAAGGACGCAAAGAGGCTTTACAAGAAATTCTTGGACGAATTCGTATTCATCCCACTACCATCAATTTACTTGATGAACGAAAAAACAGTGATAGCCGATTTTATTTAATCGTTGGAGCTAGTGAACAGGGCTTTATCAATCAGCAAGATAATTTTGCCTTTATTACTGAAAATGAGCTATTAGGACGACGAGTAGTTCGTCGTAAAAAAGAAAATAAACAAGCTATCAATACTGATTCACTTATTCGTAGTTTAGCTGAGCTAACACCCGGCAAACCCGTTGTCCATTTAGAACATGGCGTTGGTCGATATGCAGGACTTACCACATTAGAAACAGGTGGGATTACGGCTGAATATCTTATTCTATTATATGCCAATGATACCAAGCTTTATGTTCCTGTTTCATCATTAAATCTAATTAGCCGTTATTCTGGTGGCGATGAAGAAAACGCACCACTCAATAAATTAGGTACTGATGCTTGGAGTAAAGCGCGGCAAAAAGCGGCCGAAAAAGTACGAGATGTTGCAGCTGAATTACTAGATATTTACGCTGAACGTGAAAGTAAACCCGGATTTGAATTTAAACAAGACCGAGAGCAGTATGAACTATTTTGCCAAGGGTTCCCTTATCAAGAAACTGATGATCAACAAAATGCCATTGGGACAGTAATTGGCGATATGTGCTCTCCTTATGCCATGGATAGATTAGTCTGTGGTGATGTTGGATTTGGTAAAACAGAAGTAGCGATCCGAGCTGCTTTTTTAGCCGTTATTAATCATAAACAAACAGCAGTTTTAGTTCCTACAACTTTACTTGCAGAACAACATTACGAAAGCTTTTGTGATCGCTTTGCAAACTGGCCAATTCGCATAGAAAGCCTGTCTCGATTCAAAACCGCCAAACAACAAAAAAGTATTATAGAAGCTCTTGGTGAAGGCAAAATTGATATTGTAATTGGCACACATAAATTGTTACAAGAAGATATCAAATGGAAAGATTTAGGCTTGTTGATTGTTGATGAAGAACATCGTTTTGGCGTCCGCCAAAAAGAACGAATTAAAGCAATGCGAGCAAACATTGATATTCTAACACTAACCGCAACACCAATTCCAAGAACCCTCAACATGGCAATGAGTGGTATGCGGGATCTTTCTATTATTGCGACTCCTCCAGCTCGCCGTTTAGCAGTGAAAACCTTTGTTAGAGAATATGATGATCTCGTGATTAGAGAAGCCATTTTGCGTGAAATTTTACGTGGTGGTCAGATTTATTACTTACACAATGATATTTCTGATATCGAAAAAGTAAGCGAAAAACTGGCAGAGCTGGTGCCCGAAGCACGAATTACCATTGGTCATGGGCAAATGCATGAACGCGACTTAGAGCGCGTAATGAATGACTTTCATCATCAACGTTTTAACATACTTGTTTGTACAACCATTGTTGAAACTGGTATCGACATTCCTAATGCCAATACCATTATCATTGATCGTGCCGATAAATTTGGTTTAGCCCAGTTACATCAGCTCAGAGGACGAGTTGGACGTTCTTATCATCAGGCTTACGCTTATCTATTAACCCCACACCCTAAATTACTCACTAAAGATGCCAAAAAACGCCTAGAAGCAATTGCCTCACTTGAAGATTTAGGTGCAGGTTTTGCTCTAGCCACACACGATCTTGAAATCCGAGGTGCTGGTGAGTTATTAGGCAGCGATCAAAGCGGTCAAATTGAGACTATTGGCTTTAACCTTTATATTGAGCTACTTGATGAGGCCGTCAAATCACTAAAAGAAGGCAAAGAGCCAACACTTGAATCATTACTCAATAATCAACAAACAGAAATTGAGTTACGCTTACCAACACTTATTCCTGATGATTTTATTCCCGATGTTAATACACGTTTATCACTATATAAACGTATTGCGAGTATCACCGATCTTATCGAACTCACCGATATTCAAGTTGAAATGCGAGATCGTTTTGGTAAATTGCCCGATGCAGTGCTTTTTTTACTAGAAACCACAAAAATCCGTTATCACGCAATCCAATTAGGCATTACTAAGATCGAGTTTGGTGAAAAAGGCGGTTATATTGAATTCGGTAATAATAATAAGGTGTCAGTCGATTACTTAATTGAAATAATTCAAAAAGAACCAAAAAATTATCGCTTAGAAAGTTCAAATCGATTAAAATTACAAAAATCAGAATTGCAACGAATCGATCGCATTGAATATATTAAAAATTTGTTGTCTGATTTTGCAAGTCATCAAGAATGATAACTATAATTACAATAAACGACTAAGAGAGCCACAATGAAAAAAAGCACACTTACTATAGGAATAATTGCTGTATTAGGTATGGCTTATGCAGGTACATCATGGTACAGCGGTAATATGATTGAAGAGCATATTGATGACCAATTAGCACTAATCATAAACAAAGTTAACCTGTCCCAAGATCTTTTCACATTTTCTGTTACTAAAAACCATTATGACAAGGGTGTTTTTTCAACAAAAGTACATTTAACAGTGGCCGTATCACCACGTGAATCGACTATTCAAGGTAATTATCCAAAAACCTTATTTGATGACGATGTCACTATCCATCATGGTCCTTTTCCTATTGCTGCGCTTGCAAAAGGGACTTTTTCCCCACAATTGGCTTGGTTACAATATGAAATGAGTCAACAAGCAAATCCAACACTTTGGAAACTAGCGGGCAATCGACCGTTTATTAGTGGACATACAAGCGTGAGTTATGACGAATATATTACCGTTAATCTAGCAAGCAAAGCGATTAAAATGACCCAAGCCGAAATCCCTGCCATTGATGATAGTATCTTGGATATTAGCCATGGCAGCTATACATTTAGTTGCTATGCCGATGGTTCTGACGGCAAGGCTAAAGTGCATCTGGATAAATTGTTTTTTCTTTCTGACGGTAATAATTTTAACTTTGATGACATTAATATGTCATTAAGACCACTTAACACCATTGAAGACTTCGATTATGAATTTAACATCAGAAAGGTTAAATACAGTTTTGATAGCTATCTTTCAAAAGGGAATTTTAATATTGACAACTTAAAATCAAAAGGTCGTGCTAACTACAAAAATCGAAATATTGATGAGCAAAGCAGTATTGATAAAATTACATTAAATTTCAAATCATCCACACCGAAAAACGAATCAGTGATTATTGACAAAATTGTGATGAGTCAAAAAAATATCTTAAATGACAGCAATAATACAATTGAAGGTTCGCTTGTAAGTCGTATTGGTTCGATTATTTATGGTCAACAAAATCTAGGTAGTGGATCATTTGATATCAACTTCAAAGGGGTTGGTAGACAATTTTTCGATCCTCACTTTGAAACAACTGATCCTGACATAAGTGAGAGCGACAAACACAATATTGAATTTTCGTTAAATAAATTGAATTGGCACAATGCTAGTGGCGACATTAATGTTAACTTATTGTTTAATATATCAGAAATAAATAGCTCAAATACTGATGTAGAAAACTATGACAAAATAAATACACTTAAATTCAATCTCGAAGCTCCGTTTGATGTTTTAGCTAGTTTGTCCGCACAAATCCAAAACCCTAACACTAAGCAAGTTACATCAGAACAAATTGCAAAAGAAAGCGCTGTAATAAAAACCAATGCCAAAATGTTTTTTAGTAGATCACCATTTTTTATCTTTAATAAAGATCAAACAGAAGGTATCTATTCTAATGTGGAGTATACAAAAGGCAATCAAAGCGTAAAGGTAAATGGACAATTACTAGATAAAAAAGATTTTTTTGGAAATTTCTAATTTATTTTAGCGACACTAAAAAAATTATAAAATGTTTCAATGATATTGGTTAATTTGGCGATTATTTTAGATTCAAGCGTAGTAGTTAACAATATATGCACCATAATATGCTAGGGTACTTATTTAAACTTGTATAGGTGCATTTTACAAAAAATCAAAAAACTATCGCCTAGAAAGCTCAAATCGATTAAAATTATAACAACCAGGATTACAATTAATTTATCACTTTGAATATATTAAAAGTTTGCTGGTTGATTTTATAAATCATCAGGAATGATAATTTAAAATATAATAAATAACTAAGAGAACTATAATGAAAAAAACCACACTTGCTATAGGAATATTTGCTGTATTAGGGGTTGCTTACGTAGGCACTGCATGGCATACAGGCAACATGATCGAAAATAACATCGATAATGAATTGGTACAAATTACAAACAAAATTAATCAAACTCAAAACGATTTCACGTTTAATATTATAAAAAGTAATTATGAAAAGAATATCTTTTCAACTAAATTGCATTTAACTATTACAGCATCACTCCAAAATGCTACAGGCGACGATGCTCAACCAAAAACTTTATTTTCTGATGATGTTACTATTCATCATGGTCCATTTCCTATCGCTGCACTCGCCAAAGGAAGTTTTGCGCCTAAAATGGCTTGGTTAGAATATGAAATGAGCGAACAAACTAATCCGACACTTTGGAAGCTAGCGGGCAATCAGCCTTTTATTACAGGACATGCAGGTATAAGTTATGGTGAATATATCACCGTTAAACTAGCAAGCAAAGCAATAAAAGTTACCCAAAATGAAGTTCCATTCTTTCCAAGAATTGATAGTGCATTAGAACTTGGTGAAGGCAAGTACTCCTTTGGTAGTTATACTACTGGCTCTGACATATCAACTAAAATTGAAATTGATAAAATTTTATTAACCTACCCTGCATCATTTAATTCAAAACCAGTTTCGGTTGTTATTAATAAATTCGTTATGGACGAAAAAAATGTCCTAAATGACGTCACCAATACTGTCGATGGATCATTTTCAAGTAGTGTAGATTCAATTATTTATGGACAACAAAATCTAGGTTATGGCTCGATAGATATTGATTTTAAGGGACTTGATAAGCATCTATTCACTAATCAATTGGGAATAGGTTATCCTGACTCAGATGATACAGAACAAAAGCATTATATTAATTTTTCGTTAAATAAATTGAATTGGCACAATCCTGCAGGCGATATTAATCTTAACCTAATTTTCAGTATGTCTGATGTAGATAGTACAGCTATTGATGAAGCTGATTACGATAAAATTGACTCACTAAAATTAAAACTTGAAGCACCATTTGATGTATTAGCGTATACGTCCGCACAGTTCGAAAACCCTAACTCTAACACGGTAACACCAGAACAAATTGCTAAAGCAAATCAAAACCTACAAATGATGTCCGCATTTTTCATTAGTAGCTCTCAATATTTTACTTCAAGCAATGGTAAAACCAAAGGTATCTATTCTGATATAAGCCTAACCAAAGATAGTGATGAAGTTAACGTAAATGGTAAAAAAGTAACAAAAGAAGAATTCTTTGAACAATTATAATTAGCTAATTTATTATTCAAATTAACCTATTTAGTTCCGCCACTAATTTTGGCGGAATTTTATTATTTTTAACTTAAGCAAAAAAATTTATGAATACAAATTCATCATCCACAACAGAAAACCAATTTAAACGAACCATGAAAACCCGTCATTTAATTATGTTGTCACTGGGTGGCGTTATTGGCACAGGTTTATTTTTTAATACTGGTTATATTATTGCTACTTCTGGGGCTATTGGCGCTATTATTGCTTATTTAATTGGTGCATTAGTTGTTTATTTAGTGATGTTGTGCCTAGGCGAACTGGCTGTCGCTATGCCTGAAACAGGTGCATTTCACACTTATGCTTCTCGCTTTATTAGTCCTGGCACTGGTTATACCGTTGCTTGGCTGTATTGGTTAACTTGGACAGTGGCACTTGGTTCAAGTCTAACCGCAGCTGGCTTATGTATGCAGTATTGGTTCCCTACTGTTTCGGTCTGGATTTGGTGTTTAATTTTTTGTATCGTAATCTTTGCATTAAACATTATAACCGCTCAATTCTTTGCCGAAAGTGAATTTTGGTTTTCAATCATTAAAGTCATCACTATTATTATTTTTATTGTTGCTGGAGCTGCTGCTATCTTTGGTTTTGTTCCTATGAAAAATGACATGCCAGCACCTTTTTTACACAATATTACCGATAATGGCTGGTTTCCTAATGGTATAACACCAATTATCATGACGATGGTTTCAGTTAATTTTGCCTTTTCTGGTACCGAGTTAATTGGTATTGCTGCGGGCGAAACCCATAATCCTGAAAAATCGATTCCACTTGCCATTAAAACAACTATTTTAAGATTGATTCTCTTTTTTATTGGAACAATTATAGTGTTAGCTGCTCTACTACCTATGGATCAAGCTGGCGTTATTACTAGTCCATTTGTAATGGTATTTGAAAATATCGGTATTCCATATGCTGCAGATATATTTAATTTTGTCATTTTAACTGCTATTTTATCAGCCGCTAATTCAGGACTTTATGCCTCTGGGCGTATGATGTGGTCGTTGTCTAATCAAGGTACACTACCAAAGTGCTTTGCTAAATTAACCAATAAAGGTATTCCAATGATCGCTATTGCAGTAAGTATGCTTGGTGGATTGTTAGCGTTATTTTCAAGCGTGATAGCTCCTGATACTGTATTTGTAGCATTAACCGCTATTTCTGGTTTCGCCGTGGTAGCAGTTTGGTTAAGTATTTGCGCTTCACATTACTTTTTTAGAAAGCAACTATCAGAAACTCAAAAAAACACCTTAAAATATAAAGCACCATTTTACCCTTTTGTGCCAATTTTAGGGTTTATTTTGTGCTTGATTGCTTGCATTGGTTTAGCATTCGATCCAGAACAACGCATTGCGCTTTATTGCGGTATTCCTTTTGTAATTGTCTGTTTTATTGCGCATCACTTTACCCAATCTTATCAAAAACGAGCAGTAAAAAATGACAAGTTATAATCCAATTTGTGCACTATTCAAACAAAAAAATTACATTATTATTGATGGTGCACTAGCAAGCGAACTACAACGCCGTGGATGCGATCTTAATGATAGTCTATGGTCGGCAAAAGTATTAATTAAAAAACCCGAACTGATCTATCAAGTTCATTATGACTATTTTAAAGCTGGCGCCGATTGCGCTATCACCGCCAGCTATCAAGCTACACCAGTAGGGTTTGAAAAAAAAGAAATTACGTTTGATGAATCTATCAAATTAATAAAAAAAAGCGTTGAACTCGCACAGCAAGCTAAACAGCAGTATTTGAATGAAACAAAGCAAAATAAAACTTTACTGATTGCTGGGTCAGTTGGTCCCTATGGAGCATATCTTGCAAATGGGGCAGAATATACTGGCGACTATCAACTAACTGAAGCTGAATTTATTGATTTTCACCGTGATCGCATTCAAGCCTTAATAGATGCCCAAGTTGATATCCTTGCTTGTGAAACGTTACCTTCTTTTGCTGAAATTAAAGCGTTAGTTAAATTGATACAGCAGTTTCCAACTATCAATGCATGGTTTTCGTTTACATTAAAAGATGCCCAACATCTTAGCGATGGCACATCATTATCACAAGTAATAGATTATTTAAACAACTTCGAGCAAATTGTAAGCCTTGGTATTAACTGCATTGCGTTAGAAAGTGTTACTCCAGCATTAGAAGTGCTAAATAAGCTTACAACCAAACCATTAATTGTTTATCCAAATTCAGGTGAACAATATGATCCAATAACAAAACAGTGGCACAAGAACCATCAACATGATTGCACCTTCAAAAATCAACTACCAATCTGGACAAAATTAGGTGCAAAATTAATTGGCGGTTGCTGCCAAACAACACCGAATGATATTAAAGAGATTGTGAGATTATTAAAGGATTATTAATTTTATTGTGATTGGATTTTGAGCATGAAGATCTATTGTAGTTTTGCGATAATATCTTAAACGGCTTCAAATCCAATCAAATTAAACCAACAAAACCATCAGTTAAACACTTGATTTTATTTTCTTCTATCAAGTTAAAGCCTGATAGTCCAGTCAATAATTCCCTAGTACAATGAAAAGCTACTGAACAATTAATAATTAAATTTAATTCATTTGATTATAAATCGCAATTAATAGCACTACAAATAAGTGCAATGTTCCATCCTAAATTTTTACTATCTATCACTTGAAGGAAGCAATTAACTTTTCTAAAATAAACCGACTCGTTTCACTTTTCTTGTTTTGGATAAATAAATATGTCCATTTTTTAATAAATTACCGTATTAAGCAATTCATAAATAAATGAATACACAAATTTAATTGTAAGATCAGATTAAATAATATTTAATTGAATAATATGATTAAAAAGGCAGCTATATTAAAAAGCCGCCTTAAAGATTATAGACAAAATTAAATTTGCTTAGCGATTAAAAATTGACCTCAGTACCTACAAAGTATCGTCTACCTTCTAAGGTTTTACCAAAATCATCGTTAGTTACATTTTTATCAAATAGATTATAAACACCGGCATAAACCTTAGCTTGTTTATGTATTTGATAAGATGCACCGATGTCCCAGAAAGTATAACCAGGATATTCAACTTTTGTGCCATCACGGTTATTAGACGATTCCATGCCATAATAGGCCATTTTTGTCCATAAATCCCATTGTTGGGTGACATACCAATCTAATTGAGTATTGAATTTTTGTTTAGGGGTTCGATTTAAAGATCGTCCTTTAAATTGCCCACTTTTTTGTTCTGTTTTTGTCCAAGAATAGTTAGATGTTAATAGGAAATCAGTAAATAAAGGCGTTTTAAATGAAAATTCAAAACCTTTAAGATCAGCTTTGCCAACATTTTCACGGCCTTGTATAAAGTCAAACTTTTTACTATAACCATTCAACAAGCACTTGCTTCCTTTTTTACGATTACAAATATAATATGATTGAATTTTGTCTTTATATTTTGTGTAAAATGCAGTTGCAGAGGCATCAATACCATAATCATTGGTATAACCTATACCAATTTCGAAATTATTTGTTTTTTCTGGTTTTAAATCTGGATTTCCAATGATTACACCATCAGAATATCCACCACCAGTAACTTGCCCCCAATCTGTCACCACATAACGTAATTGTGGTGTAGCATAACCAGTAGAATAACCGCCTTTTAACGTAAAGTTATCATCAATATTCCACACACTGTAAACTCTTGGGTTCCAGTTGCTACCATAATTTTCATCTTTGTTATAACGTAATCCTAATGTTAAACTCCAATTTTCTAAAATACGTAACTCATCTTCTCCAAATAACGCATAATTCCAACGATCAATTTTAGATAATGTCGTTTTTAGTTGATTTCCTTCGTCATGCAACTCTTGATAATTATATTTTCCGCCTAAAGTCAGCATGTTAATACTAAAAGGAATAGTAACACGTGTATCTACATCCGTATTGCGAATTTTCATGTTCCTTTTTGGGTTATTATTTCCTTCATAAGAGACAAATGAAGTTGTAGAAACATCACCAAACAAACCATTATGTGTTAAAGCAAACGTATTTCGTCTATTATCTCTATTAAAATCACTTCTAGATTTATCTCTTGTTTTTCCTGCAGTTGCATTACTATTTTGTAAAGCTCGTCCAAAATCGAGATCAAATTTTTGTGTGTCTGTAGCATTTAAAGACAATTTACCATTTAAACTACGTAATTTTTGTCCTGCATGACCAGCAAGAAATTTATCTTCATGACGATTTGAATACTGCCCATAAAGTTGTATACCTAAAACGTCATCAATAATCGGTCCCATGGTCGAAAAACTGCCAGTATATGTATCTTTTTCTTTTGAACGATAAGGAATAACCGATTCTAAACGTATACCACTTTGCCATTTATTTGACACTTTTTTGGTAATAATATTAACAACCCCTCCCATCGCATCAGAACCATATAATGACGACATAGGGCCTCGCACAACCTCAATACGTTCAATTGCTGTTAATGGTGGTAACCATCCTTGTTCAAATCCTGAATTATCACTATTTGGTCTTGTTTCGCGGGTACTAACCTTTTTGCCATCTACTAGTATTAGGGTATATTTGGCATCCATGCCTCGAATACTAATATCAGTAGAATCACCACCACCAGTAATATTTACTCCAGGAATATCCTTCAACGCATCTGTGACATCACGATAAGGTTTTTTTTCAATTTCTTCTGGTGTAATTACCGAAATGGTAGCCGGTGCTTCTTTGACTTGTTGAGAAAACCCCGATGCAGTAACAACCATGGTGTCAGTATCTGAATTGCTAGCTGCTATAGCAGCTGTAGATAATGACAACAAAATACTAGTATTAATGACATTTGTAGCCAATTTAATCTTCTTTTTTGCTTTCATTGTTATAACCCTATTATTTATAATGACATTTATAGATTTATAAGATATATGAAGACTACACTATATGAGAATGATTATCAATATCTTTAAAAAATTATTTATAGCTAGACAAATCCTTTTTGTTAAATGATAATAATTATCATTTATATAAACACAGGAAAATTGAGATGAATAAAAAGAAAAAGATATTTTTAAGTAGTATTGCATCGATTATATTAAGTTTAACTGGTTGCCAATCAACGACAACAATGAGTGTAACTGCCAACAACCAAACGGTACAAGTTCCTAAGTTGCCCGAAAAAGTTGTTGTCATGAACTATGGGGCATTAGATACTTTAGAGGCGCTAGGTAAAGGTTCGATAGTTGTTGCAACTCCACTATCAGTTATCCCTTCTTATTTGCAACAATTTAACAAAAAATCAATTACCGATACAGGCAATATGAAAGAACCCAATATTGATGCAATCAGACAAGTTAAGCCAGATTTAATTATTATTGATGGCCGTCAAGCTAGTAAAACTGAAGATCTATCTAAAATTGCACCAGTCATTAATTTAAGTGTGAACGCCCAAAATTATGTTGAATCAACAAAAAACCATATCCATCTACTGGCAAATATTACAGGCACAGAAAGTAAAGCTGATAATATTATTCAGTCATTAGATGAAAAAATTCAACATGCCCGAGCAGTAGCCGAAGCTAGTTCTAAAAAAGCTATTGTTGCTATTCATAATGATGGAAAGATGATTCTTATCAATTCAAGCTCAAGCGCAGCATTGATTCACGATGTACTAGATGTTAAACGAGCGGTACCACTCACCGTTATGCCCGCAAATAACTTAATAGGCAAACCAAAACCAATTTTTATTGATGATAATTACATTAAATCAGTCAAACCTGATATTATTTTTGTTGTTGATCGTAGCAAAGCAATCGGCAATCAAGGTATGGCTGAGCACTTTTTTTCACAAAAAGTATTAAACAAAAGCAAAGCACAGGTTGTTTATTTAACCCCTGATCTTTGGTATCTATCAGGTGGTGGTGCTGAAAGCATAAATCGTCAAATAGACGAAGTCACTAATGCATTAAGATAATATAACTTGATTGTTAACTTTCTTTTTTAAATAGCCTTTATTGTCAATAAAGGCTTTATTTTATACTGATAAATATCAGAGAAATACTCAATAAATAATTTTTTTTTTATTCAAACGAACTACTTTCCGAGTTATTACTAATACTTAATAGATAAGCCAAAACATTGTTAATGTAAATTTGAAATTAGAAAATCGGTATATCAACTATGATGAAATGTGATAAAATGCCATCTTTATTTTGATTTGTAAACGATAATTAACAAATATAGTTTATTGAATTCTCAAACAATACCTCTTTAATATAACACACTATTATAAATACTATGAATATGTTACCTCCTACAATTGGATTTGTGAGCCTTGGCTGTCCTAAAAATTTAGTTGACT
This sequence comes from Gilliamella sp. Imp1-1, assembly GCF_001690415.1. Lineage (NCBI taxonomy): Bacteria > Pseudomonadati > Pseudomonadota > Gammaproteobacteria > Orbales > Orbaceae > Gilliamella > Gilliamella sp. Imp1-1. Next base: position 11,917 of record NZ_LZHK01000064.1, on the reverse strand, counting down.
CTGAACGAATTTTAACCGAACTACGTACGCAAGGTTATCAAGTCGTACCTAGCTATGATAATGCCGATCTTGTCATTGTAAACACTTGTGGATTTATTGACAGTGCAGTACAAGAATCTTTAGAAGCAATCGGCGAAGCTCTTAATGAAAACGGCAAAGTCATTGTAACCGGATGCCTTGGTGCCAAAGAAGATCAAATTAGGACTGTACACCCAAAAGTACTTGAAATATCTGGCCCACACAGCTATGAAGCAGTACTAAATCATGTTAATAAATATGCACCAAAACCTGCTTATAATCCATTTACCAGTCTAATTCCCCAACAAGGTATAAAACTAACACCAAAACATTTTGCTTACCTAAAAATTTCTGAAGGTTGTAACCATAGTTGTACATTTTGCATTATTCCATCATTACGAGGTAAAATGATTAGTCGCCCTATTGGTAACGTACTTGATGAAGCAAAACGACTAGCCGACAGTGGTGTTAAGGAATTATTAGTTATTGCACAAGACACTTCAGCTTACGGCGTTGATATCAAAAACAGGACCAGTTTCTGGAATGGAATGCCATTAAAAACTGATATTCAAACGCTTTGCGAACAATTATCAAGTTTGGGAATTTGGGTCAGATTGCATTATATGTATCCTTATCCAAGTGTCGATAATCTAATTCCATTAATGGCAGATGGTAAAATCTTGCCTTATTTGGATGTACCATTACAACACGCAAGTCCAACAATTTTAAAATCAATGAAACGGCCTGGAACCATTGAAAGAACCTTAGAACGTATCCATAAATGGAGAGAAATCTGTCCTGATATCACGTTACGTTCAACCTTTATTGTTGGTTATCCCGGCGAAACAGAACAAGATTTTGAATTACTGCTCAACTTTTTGTCGCAAGCACAGCTAGATCGTGTTGGCTGTTTTCCATACAGCCCCATAGAAGGCGCTGAAGCCAATAAACTTGCTAATCAAATTCCAGAAACAATTAAACAAGAACGTTTTGATCGCTTTATGCAATTACAGCAAAAAATCTCAACGCAAAAATTACAAGCAAAAATTGGCAAAACATTAGATGTTATTGTTGACGAAATTGATGAAGAAGGTACAATAGGTCGTAGCATGGCTGACGCCCCAGAAATTGATGGCGTTGTTTATCTAAACGAAGAAAACCAAGTTAATGTAGGTGATATTGTTCAGGTTAACATTGAGCATTCCGATGAGTACGATCTATGGGGAACGGTTAAACGTTAATTAACACCATGAAACAACATTATAAACACGAAGTAAAAAATCTGGTTAAATTGGCAGTTCCAGTGCTTATCGCGCAAATATCACAAACTGCGATCACCTTTGTTGATACCATTATGGCAGGCAATTATAGTAAAACGGCACTTTCTGGAGTTGCCATTGCTGTCTCGATATGGTTACCTACCATCTTATTTGGACAAGGTTTACTCACCGTTTTAACACCAATTATTTCAAATCTAAATGGTGCAGCTAAACGAAACCTAGTTGCCGATCATACCCGCCAAGGCGTTGTCATCGCATTGGTATTATCAATGCTTATGATGTTACTTCTATATCATTCCGACCTAATAATAAACTTAAGAAGCTCGAACGATCACCCTATTGATCCAGAAATGATGGACGTGGCAGTCAAATTTTTACGTGCCATAATGTGGGGTGTACCAGCTTTCTTGCTATTTTTAGTTTACCGCAATCAATGTGAGGGATTATCCAATACCAAACCAGCGATGGTCATCATCTTTATTGCACTAATCACCAACATCCCTATCAACTACATATTAATCTATGGCAAATTAGGCTTACCTGCTTTTGGTGGTGTAGGATGTGGAATCACTGCCTCAATAATATTTTGGTTAATGTTTATATTAATACGCTTATATACACTCACTAGCACAAACCAACGCGACATTCGCCTAACACCAATCACCAAACTAATTGATTTTGCTATAATCAAAAAAATTGTTGTGCTTGGTACTCCTCTTGCACTTGCTTACTTTTTTGAAATGAGCTTATTTGCTGTGATTGCATTATTAATTGCCCCATTAGGTCAAATAACCGTTGCTGCACATCAAATTATATTCACCATCAGCAGTTTAACCTTTGCTATTCCATTATCGCTAGGAGTTGCAACCAGTATTCGTGTTGGCTATTTACTAGGCAAAAGAAAAACAGTTTTAGCCAAACAAACTTCTTACATTAGTTTAGCCATATCCTTAGTAATCGCCATTATAGTTGCACTAATTTTAGTTATTTTTAGTTCACAAATCATCACCATATTTACACAAGAAAATGCTGTAATTGCTATTTGTATGCAACTTATTATTTTACTCGCTATTTATCAAACGTCTGACTATTTACAAGTAGTAGCTAGTAATGTGCTTCGAGGTTATAAAGACACTAAAAGTATCTTTTTTATTACTCTACTTTCTTATTGGGTAGTCGGATTGCCTGTTGGTTATGTTCTAGGATTAACCGACCTAATCATTCAGCCAATTGGCGCAGCTGGCTTTTGGATAGGAATTATTTCTGGACTTGCTGTGGCAGCATTTCTATTAATAGCTAGGATGATCTATATTCAAAAACAACCCGTTGAAGCTATTTTAGTACGTGCATCAAGATAAAGTTATTTATTTAAGACATTCAACAAAATAAAAAAGATTAACCTTATTTTATTAATAACAACTTATTGGTTGTTCAATAACTAAAAATAAATAAGTTGATCTTTCAATAATTATGGACAAGTAGCCATCCTATCGAAGTCCTAGCTTTAATCCATAATGGTAAGCCAGCCCTAGACATAGGAAACTTCTTTACTTTCTTTTTCGTTGATACTAACACCTATAATTAAAATATTGGATATTTTTTTATCAAAAACTATTTTCAAATAGTTGAATAAATCTATAATCCTTGAAATCAAAAATTGATATAATAAATACAGTTACTATGATAAAAAAAGAAAATATACTTTCACACGGAGTGTGTCTTTGCCTTTCGATCTTATTTATTAAGCTTTCCACAAAGATTTGATCGCATATTCCTAACTTACTTTTCTCTTATCTTTTTAGCTCGACTTACTTTTTTCGAATTTTTTTTGCATTTGGTTTGTAATAGCTGCTATCTATTTTCCTATTGAATTTTATTATGGTCCACCTAATGTTGCCGTAATTAGTGCTATTGCTGAAACAGATTTTGATGAAATAACGGAATTCTGTTCACAGCTATCAGTTTATTTTTATTTTGCTCCTCTAATCTTAGCATTAATTTTTATTATATTATTTAAAAGATTTTCATTTCCAAAAACTAACAATTTCTATTTACTTATTTTTGTATTAGGGCTATGTTTTTATAGACCAATTAAAGCTGTAATAAAATATAATCCAAATTTTTTCAATACAATATCAACTACTTTATTGAATAACTTAAAGTATCCTATTTTTGAGTTTTCTCTCTCATTTTACGATAGTGCAAAACTTTATTTTCAAGAAAAAAAGAACTATATTATTATTGGCGAAAGTGTTCGCAAAGACTATATGAGCGCTTATGGTTTTAAATATGACAATACACCTTTTACCCGTATTCATGCTAGCATTATTTGGGATGGATTAATAGCGTCAGCACCAAATACCCAATCATCAATTCAACATTTAATTAGCCAATCAATCTTTTTAGACGACAAAAAAGTAAATGCACAACTAAATAATAATATTGTTAGCATTGCTAATGATGCAGGATTTGAAACTTATTGGTTATCAAATCAAGGTAAATTAGGCACAATTGAAATTACGGTACCACGCATTGCCTCTTATGCACAACATTCATTTTACACTAAAAAGGCGAATATAATGGTAAATCATCGAAAGGAAAGCATGATACTTTATTATTACCCGAATTAGATAATATTTTATCGACAAAAAATAGCAAACCAAAGCTTATTGTTATTCACCTAATCGGTTCACACTCTAACTCTTGTAAACGATTAGAATTTAATGTGCAGTTTGATCTGAATAATAAAAATATATCATGTTATGTTAGTAGTATTAAAGAAACAGATGATCTTATTGCACAAACTATCAATATACTAAAAAAATATGATCAAGATTATTCAGTGGTTTACTTTGCAGATCATGAACTTGCGCATGCAGATCAACATAATGACTTAAGACACAATTCAGAATATCAAGATAGTTATCGTGTCCCATTTATCTTTTTTGATTCAGATAAATCACTCCAACAAAAAATCAATAAACAAGTATCGGGATTTCAACTAGTTTATTTATTGAGTAACTGGATGGGAGTAAAATTAGATGTAAACCATAATTATATGGAAAACGAACTTTCTCAGATATCAGAACAACAAAACATCGAAGTTAAAGACTGGGATAACAATACATTATATCAATTTGATAAACTAAAGAAAGATCCTAATCCCTATTAGGTTTATACTCATAGACAGATATAAAATGCCATCATTAGATCAGATGGCATTTTATTAGTAATTATTCCATTATTATTTTAATAAACTATTTGCCTGAGCTATTACATTTTCAACAGTAAATCCAAATGTTTTAAATAGTTGATCAGCTGGACCCGACTCACCAAAGCTTGTCATGCCAACGACTTTGCCGTTAAGACCAACATATTTATACCAGTAATCACTAATACCTGCTTCAATAACTATACGAGCAGTCACTGACGATGGCAATACTGACTCTCTATAAGTGCTATCTTGTTTATCAAACGCATCAGTTGACGGCATTGACACAACTCGTACTTTTTTGCCTGCTTTTGTGAGTTGATGATAAGCTTCAACGGCAAGTTCCACTTCTGAACCAGTAGCAATAATTATTAGCTCAGGTGTACCAGTGCAATCATTTAAGATATAACCGCCTCGATAAACATTGGTTAATTGTTCAGCAGTACGTTCTTGTTGTTTTAAATTTTGTCTTGAGAAGATTAATGCAGTTGGACCATCTTTGCGCTCAATACCATACTGCCAAGCAATAGCTGATTCCACTTGGTCACATGGGCGCCAAGTACTCACATTTGGCGTAACGCGTAAGCTTGCCATTTGTTCAACAGGTTGATGCGTTGGTCCATCTTCACCCAAGCCAATTGAATCATGAGTATAGACAAATAAAGCACGAATTTTCATTAATGCCGCCATTCGAATAGCATTACGTGCATATTCCATAAACATTAAGAATGTTGCACCATAAGGTATAAATCCACCATGTAACGCAATACCATTCATAATAGCGGACATACCAAATTCACGCACACCATAATGGATATAATTACCATTAGCATTGGCTAAAATCTCTTTAGATCCTGACCATATTGTCAAATTACTTGGTGCTAAATCAGCCGAACCACCTAAAAATTCAGGTAAAGCTGGCGCAAATGCTTCGATAGCATTTTGAGATGCTTTACGAGTAGCGATAGTTGCTGGATTTGCTTGGAGTTTATTCACTACATCGTTAGCAATTTGAGACCAATTTGCTGGTAAATCACCATTAACACGACGCTTGAATTCTTTAGCTAATTCAGGATAGGCCTTAGCATAAGCATCAAAACGAGCATTCCATTCATCTTCTATTTGTTTACCTTTTGCTTTCGCATCCCAAGCATCGTAATAATCTTTAGGAATATCAAAAGCAGGATAATTCCAACCTAATGATTTCCGAGTTGCTTCAATTTCAGTATCACCTAAAGGTGCACCATGACTTTCATGGCTACCTGCTTTATTTGGTGAGCCAAAACCAATTACCGTTTTACACATTAATAAAGATGGTTTATCGGTTACGGCTTGAGCTTGCTCGATTGCTTCTTTAAGGGCTTTGGCATCATGGCCATCAATACCACCAATAACATGCCAACCATAAGCTTCAAATCGCTTTGCGGTATCATCAGTAAACCAACCTTCTACTTCACCATCGATCGAAATACCATTATCATCATAAAATGCGATAAGTTTACCTAATTTTAGGGTACCCGCTAAAGAACACACTTCGTGCGAGATACCTTCCATCATACAACCATCCCCCATAAACACATAAGTATGGTGATCAACAATAGTATGACTTGGTTTATTAAATTGTGCCGCTAACGTTCTTTCTGCAATAGCCATACCTACAGCATTAGCAATACCTTGACCTAACGGACCCGTTGTAGTTTCAACACCAGGTACATGACCATATTCGGGATGACCTGCGGTTTTTGAATGCAACTGACGAAAGTTTTTCAAATCATCGATAGTCACGTTATAACCAGTTAAATGTAACAGGCTATAAATCAACATAGAGGCATGACCATTTGATAACACAAAACGGTCACGATCGGCCCATTTAGGATTGTTCGGATTATGTTTTAGAAAGCTACGCCAAAGTACTTCGGCCATATCCGCCATACCCATTGGCGCACCAGGATGGCCTGATTTTGCTTTTTGCACGCCATCCATGCTTAATGCCCTTATCGCATTCGCCAGTTCGCGGTGAGATAGTGTGGTTGCATTCATGTCATCATCTCCAAAAAATTTTGAGTTTAAATTTGTTAATACCTGCAAGGTTAACATCACTTGCAAAATCGTTATTTAAATTAACGAAAGAAATAGCATAAAAATGGGGAGCATACTCCCCAATTGTTTTATATGATTATAACAATGCGCCAATCATATCTTCTAATTTGCCTTGATCTACGGCAAAAGCACGAATTCCTTCGGCTAATTTTTCAACTGCCATAGCATCGCTATTATGTTGCCATCTAAATTCGGCCTCAGTCATTGGCGCAGGACGAGCAACTATGGTTTGATTTGGATTGAGCTTCTGTACAACAGGCGCATTTGATTGTTGCATTTCGGCTAATAGATTAGGCGAAATAGTTAATCTATCACAACCAGCTAATGCTAAAATCTGATCAACCTTACGAAAGCTAGCCCCCATCACAACAGTTTTATAACCGTGTTGTTTGTAATAATTAAAGATATTACGCACAGAAACTACTCCTGGATCTTCATCCGCAACATAAGGTTCGATTGATTTTTTAGCTTGATACCAATCATAGATTCGCCCCACAAAAGGCGAAATTAAAAATGCATTTACTTCGGCACAAGCTCGTGCTTGTGCAAATGAAAATAGCAAAGTTAAATTACAGTTGATCCCTTCTTTTTCTAGCACTTCAGCCGCTTTAATACCTTCCCAAGTTGAAGCAATTTTAATTAAGATACGTGACTTATCGATACCCTTTTTTTCATAAAGTGCAATAATTTTACGTGCCTTTTCAATACACCCTTGTTTATCAAAAGACAAACGGGCATCCACTTCGGTCGAAATACGACCAGGAACTGTTTTTAAAATTTCGGCGCCAATATTAACTGCAACCTGATCACACGCATTAACTAATTGTTGTTCTTTACTGCCACCAATTTTTTTCGCAGTTTCAACTGCAGAATCAATTAAATAACGATATTGAGGAAGTTGCGCTGCTTTCAAAACGAGGGAAGGATTGGTTGTTGCATCTTCGGGGGAAAACTGCTTAATAGAATCGATATCACCAGTATCGGCTACCACTACAGTTAATTTTTTAAATTCATCTAATTGACTCATACATTTTATCCTCATACAACGTTTTACTATAATGAAAGTATAATAACATTTATTCAACAATAAAACGACTTTGTCATGAGGTGGTCATTAATCTATCTTGTTGTCAAAAATCAGATAGGCTAAAAACATAAAATGTAGCCTCAGACTCTGATAATATAGAATCACTTATCCATGTTTGCTAGCTTATCCATACAAATAAAATTAATTCTGTGAATTTAATCACAAAATCAAATCAGCGTTAATTAACATAATTAATCTATGATGCAACAAAATAATTGACAACACATTATAAATGTAGAAATTACTGATTCATGATTTAATTAAGCCCAAACATATTCAACCTTACTTGCTAAATCTAAATGGCAGTTTGAACAAGAATGACATTTATAAGTTTGGCAAAACAATGGCTGATCTTGTACTATGAGCTTTATCATCCCTTTTTTAATCCAAAACCCTAACATCTGTTCAACTGCACTTTCAGGTAAACGAAAATGGCGTGCAATATCTTGCAATGGTACACGGCCTTTTAATTGTACATAATCACGAATCAACGTTATTAACATAGCAATAATCTGATAATTAAAGTTACAGAAGAAATATAAACTTTTTCTTTATTTATATTTTTACAATTTAGCTAGCCATTTATTTCCTGACAGCATGATGATTCTTTACACTGTTGTAGATTCGGTTCCGTTTGTTGGTTAAATGATGAATATCGCCCTAAAGTACGCATAAACAATAGTGCTACAACAATAAATACACTACATCCCAAAAGCCACCAACCTGCCATAGTAGAATGCCCAAGCAAAGTAAATTGATAATAAATCGTTGCTGTTAGCCATGCGATAGTAAAAGTCCAAATTGCCACAAATATCATCCATCTAAAACCAGCCTCTCGGTACACAGCTCCTAATGCAGCAGCACAAGGTGTATAAAGTAAAATGAAGATCAAATAACTCATCGCATTCGAAGACGAACCAAAAGCGCCCTTGATTTGAGAAATTGTTACCGAATTTACATCCAAATCAGACTGAAGTGAATCAATATTTTGTGAAACTGTATTAAACCCTAGTGGATCTAATACTGCATCTGATAGATCAACTAAATTCTTAAGAATCGTTGCCAACGCATCTACAATCCCTTGTGATAAATCAAATGACTTGGTTGCTTGCTCATTGTCATCGTCATCGCCCATCGAATAAAGCGAATTAAGCGTTGCAATCACCGACTCCTTAGCAAAAATACCCGTAAAAATTCCCACCGTTGCGGGCCAATTATCGTGTTTAATCCCCATTGGTGCAAATGCTGGAGTGATTGTTTGGCTAACAACAGAAAGCATAGAGTCCTGCGAACTTTCGTGTCTAAACGAACCATCACTCCCCCATGAATTAAGTACACTTAATATTGTTACCATCAATACAATGGCTTTACCTGCTTTAAAAATAAATGACTTTAAACGCTGCCAAGTCAAACTAATTAGACTACTTAAAGTCGGAATACGATACACTGGCATTTCCATAATAAACGGTGTTAATGAACCTTTTAATAGCGTAAATTTAAGTATAAATCCAGTTATCATTGCCACAACTACACCAAGCAAATATAAGGCAAACACCACTATAGAGGCATTTTTAGGAAAAAATATCACGGCGAATAAAGCATACACCGGCAATCTAGCGCCACATGACATGAAAGGAATCATACAAATTGACATAATACGATCACGAGGGCTTTCTAACGTTCGCGTTCCCATAATGGCTGGCACACCACAACCGAAACCCACTAACATTGGCACAAATGCTTTTCCCGGCAAACCAATGCAACGCATCAGCCGATCGATTACCATTGCTGCTCGCGCCAAATAACCAGAATCTTCCAAAAAAGACAAACAAAAAAACATCGCCCCAATGACAGGAATAAAAGTTGAAACCGTTTGAATACCACGACCAATCCCATTAGCCAAAATAGCCGTAAGCCAATTCGGTGCATTGATAGCATGAAGTAACTGTGTTGAGCCATCGACAAAAATAGTACCACACAGCACATCAAAAAAATCAATAAACACAGTCCCAAAATTAATCGCTAGCATAAACATGGCATACATTGCGAGTAAAAAGAACGGAATACCAGTAATACGCCCTAAGGTGATATTATCCAATATGTCTGAAAATCGACGACTAAGTTCACGTGGTTTATCAATCACTTTCTTACAAATTGTATCAATCGTATCATAACGTGCACTAGCAAGCGCCACATCAATTTCATTATCACACCATTTTGCAAGCAATGAACGGCAGTTTGCAAACCTCTCTTTTTCATTTTCGAGCAAGTTATAACGCGAATCATCTAATAATGCATCCATCAATTGCCAACGATTGAATTGATGCACAATACTATTATCTGGTAACTCACAAATACAACGATTAATCACCGCTTGCTGATCATCGCCAAGCAAATCAATCGACGGTTGAGCTACTTGTGGCGTGATTACCATGTTTTCGATTTGTTGATAAAAGCACGATAGCCCCATTTTTTGGGTTGATGATAATGCCACTACAGGGCAACCTAACAGTGTTGACAACATATCAACATTAATCTGTTCGCCCATGGCTTTAACTGCATCCATCATATTTAATACAACAATCATTGGTACTTGTAAATCAATTAATTGACAAGTTAAATACAGACTACGTTGCAAATTAGTTGCATCCATAATATTAATAATAACACTATCACTATCAGACAACACAAACTGACGTGCGATAAGCTCATCTTGTGAAACACTAAGTGGGTCAGGTTCGATCGAATATGTACCAGGCAAATCGACGACTTCATATTGTGCATTATGATAAGTAAAAACACCTGTTTTACGTTCAACTGTCACTCCAGGCCAATTTCCTACACGTTGCTTTGAGCCAGTTAATAAATTAAATAATGTTGTCTTACCACAGTTAGGGTTGCCAATTAATGCTATCTTCATTCACTTACCTCCATAACTTCAATGGCTTGTGCTTCTTTACGACGCAAGCAGAGCAAAAACCCACGCATTTTAATTTCAATCGGATCGCCAAATGGTGCAACTCGTACAGCCAGAACTTTACACCCCGGTGTAATCCCCATTGCAAGTAACTTTCGACGAAAAGGTAACGATTCGGGTAACAATCTAGTAATAACCGCCTCGTGACCTAAAGGTAACTGGTTAAGAGTAAAAAATGACATTACGCTTCCTAAAAAATGACAACAGTACTGATATAAATAATCATATAAAATTAAAAATACATATTTTAGAAAGAAATGAAGTTATTTTTAGTGTAAAAATGCGAATTATTCTCAACAAAAATAAATAAACAGTAAAAAAATCGTAAATATAACTAAACAATAAAAAATACAAACTCAAACCTTCGCTGTGTCGTGTTTCTAAATAGATAAAATAAATAATCACAATGTAAATATCTCAAACTTTGTACACACTCACGAAGAAAATTAAGCTGCCTGTTTTCGTGTTTTTAATTCATCAGGCGTCATATTATTTGATGTCTTATGTATAGGATTTACTAATATTGTTTACAGTAATTTAAGAAACTACTGTAATGATTAGTCGTAAAAAACAAAATTAACGCCTTATCACCAGCAAAGCGATATGCCGTTTATATCATAAAGAAAAAATAACGGTCACTGATTTGGCTAAACACTATTACAAAACCTATCCGAGCAAAATACTATAGGTTGATACCAAAGGTTTATCTTTACTTACAAATCAAACGAAACAGCAAACTAGAAAAATTATTTTCTAGTATTAACATGATTTTTTTGATGTTTTTACTTAAACACAGTGTTTTCCTGAAACTTTTTGACAAAAATAGGACTGTCTTTGTTTGTTAGATAAATATTTGTTTAGATAAACTGCGTGATAATCGGCATATTGTTTGGAATGGCAACACATTTTCAAACAAAAAAATTAAGGGGTAAGTGTTTTTTAAATTCAACGGGAGGCAAGTAGCCTAACGAAGAATGTAATCGTTTATGATTATACCAATAAGCATAAGCCGAAAAAGCGCGTTGTAATTCAGCCGTTGAGTTGAAACGTTGGCCTTTTACAAATTCCGTTTTAATTGTTTTAAATGTCGCTTCCGCTACCGCATTGTCATATGGACACCCTTTCTTGCTTAATGAATGCGTGATATTAAATGTCTTAAAACACGCCTCTAATAACCGATTATCAAACTCTTTGCCTCGGTCTGAATGAAATAAATCCAATTTTGATAATGGCAGTTTAATTTG
>NZ_LZHK01000063.1:0-19733 GCF_001690415.1 Gilliamella sp. Imp1-1 | reverse complement strand
GATCCAGGATTGGTTGATTGAACTAAGAAGCCCTTCTTAGGATTCCATATGTTAGCAGGGCCTGCGTGTTTGCCGTCACCCATTTGTAGATTCGGTCTTGCATACTTGATAACTGGCATAACTGGCTCCGCTGGTAATGGTTCGGATAGTAATATTATTGCATCACTACGATTACCCGCTCGATACTTTTTGTCATTCGCCTGTACATTATTCCATGGCAATGACAATAATAACAGTGCTGATACTAGCAGAGCTGTTTTAGGTGATTTGAGCGATAATTTCGATAATTCGTTGAGAAATAATTTGGAAGATATAAATAAGTTTCGTGTAAAAACTCGTCGAATAAGATTATTTAATAAATTTAAGACATAGGTTTGCCAGTGCTTGTGCCTTGTGCCTTGTGCCTAAAATGATAATGCATTATGGTTCACCTGTCAAGTAATTATTTGTTTTATTTAAATTTTTATAATTATTTGCTTATTTAATAAGCCTGTTTTCCTATAGCGATGAAAGTATAACCATTTAAAAATTTGTTGGCTAGTTTTTTAGCGGATTTTTTGTAAAGAAATGTAAAGATAAAACAATTCGACTTTATAGATAAGTGAATTTTCTAATTAAAATATGGTGTTAAGGTGTTAACTTTATAACTTTTGAATTTTGTCGAAATAACTGATATTGGTGATAACGTTTAATTTAAGAATTTTGAGCATAACATCTTGCAACTCACATGGGTTATAAAATATGAACTACGATACCCAACGCCTACAATCGCTCTTAACCATCAGCATGATTTACTCAAATCATTATGATATTCGCCTTTTTTAAACCTCTTTGCTTTGCTAAAAAGTGCCAAATTGTTACTGACAAATTGGCATCCCTAACAAAGCACAAACTCGCCAAGAAGTCCAATCTGGCGTGCTGCCCTCTCTCTGTTAGCAAAGCACTCCGACACAGTTAAAAGATAGGTAGATTAACCTTGCAGTGTTGTGTTTTTCTCTAAAATAGTTCAGGTAGACTATTGATTTTATTGAAGTTTTTTACTTTGATTAAATCAAGTAATTATTGGCTGATTTCTGTTTTTGTTACAATGTTTTTGCTGTAATTTTTGTGCCTTGCACATGCTAATAATTAAGCGAGTTAATTAGTTCGTTATTTTTGAAAAGTATTATAGGTCAGTTTTGAAGTGATTTTTACTTTTTTTGCTACTAAAAGTAAAAATGATTTTCTTTTTTATTTTTTGGCGTACAATCAAAATCATCCATAAATAGAGGTAATGTTATGTTATATAATAACAAATACATACATCATGAACATCATCACCATGAGTGTTGTCATGGTAATTGTTTAAATATGGCACATAATCATGTTCATTTATCTCACGATATAACTTGTCATCAAGAATCAACACATAGCTGTGGTGGCGATACTCATACCACTACTTCTAAAAATGAATTTGACGATCCCCCTGATGATCCCGATAGGCTAAACGAGCAAATTAAATTAACTTGGAAAATAAAAGGCATGGATTGTGCGCACTGTGCTCAACAAATTGAAAACAGCCTAAAAGTGTTACCCAATATTAGCCAAATTAAGATTATTTTTTCTACCGAAAAGTTGGTGGTATTTGTTCCCAAAAATAATGAAAAAACCATTAAATTAATAGAAAATAAAGTCATCGATTTAGGCTATAAACCTATTTTTGAATCATCTCCAGAACATTCTCATCATCATGATCATTCCCACAGTTTTGATAAAAAAGAACTAATTCCTTTAGTGATATTAGGCACTTTAATTGTGGTGAGTTATATTTTTTTGTTATGGAATCAAACTGTTGGCGAATATGCCTTTATGATAACTGCAATTGTTGGATTAATACCTATTTTAAAAGAAGCTTTAATTTTAATGCGTAGTGGTACACCATTTGCAATTGAGTCGTTAATGAGCGTGTCAGCTATTGGGGCTTTGTTTATTGGTGCGTCCGAAGAAGCAACCATGGTCTTATTTTTGTTTATGATAGGCGAAATGCTAGAAAGTGTTGCTACAAGTAAAGCTAAAAAAGGTATTTCGTCGCTCGCTGAGCTGATGCCCGAAGAAACAGTGATAATCATTAATGGGGAGCGAAAAACTGTTGCTAGTCATAGTCTGAAACCTGATGATATTATTGAAATTTCGTCAGGTGGTCGTTTGCCTGCTGATGTGATTTTGATAAGTGAGCAAGCCAATATTGATGAAAGTGCACTAACCGGCGAGTCGATCCCTGTTAATTATCTTTCAGGTGATAAGATTTTGGCTGGTTCACTCGTGGTTGATAATACAATCCAATTAAAAGTGGTATCAGAAGTTGGGCAAAATGCGGTAGATCGTATTTTACAGTTGATTGAAGATGCCGAGGAGCGTAAAGCTCCTATTGAACGATTTATTGATAAATTTAGTCGTTATTATACGCCAGCAATTGCTTTATTTGCTCTGTTAGTGATTATTACGCCACCTTTGTTGTTCAATGCTGATTGGTATACTTGGTTTTATCGAGGTTTAACTCTTTTGTTAATTGGTTGCCCTTGTGCTTTGGTTATTTCAACGCCTGCGGTAATAACGTCAGCATTGTCTAATGCGGCAAAACAAGGCGTGCTAATTAAAGGCGGTGCGGCGCTAGAGCATATTGGTTCAGTTAAAGTGGTTGCATTTGATAAGACTGGTACGTTAACCGAAGGTAAACCGCAAGTCACCGATGTGATTAGTCAAGATATTTCAAAAGAGCAATTATTGACATTAGTTGCCGATATTGAAAGTGGTTCGCATCATCCCATTGCTAAGGCTATTGTTGATTATGCATTGCAGAATCAATTAAATATCAATGAGGCCGATAATCGTAAAGCGATTGCGGGGGTTGGCGTTCAAGGCGAGGTAGATAATCAGACTTTTTATATTGTGTCACCAAGTAAAGTTGTGACAGTTTCATCACCATTGAAAGATGAACATACCAAAATTATTGAGAAGCTTGAAAACGCTGGTAAAACTGTCGTAGTTGCAGTAACAAATCAACAATTGATGGGCATTATTGCATTGCAAGATGTGTTGCGGGCTGATGCAATTACTACAATGAATGAGCTTAATAAGCTTGGTGTTAAGACTTTGATGCTGACAGGCGATAACGCGCGAGCGACCAAAGCTATTGCCTCGCAATTGGGTATGGATTACCGTGCGGAGTTGTTGCCTGCCGATAAATTAGCAGAAATTGAAAAGATGCGTATCTCAACGTCGATTGCTATGGTGGGCGATGGAATTAACGATTCTCCAGCCATGAAAGCGGCAACAGTGAGTATTGCTATGGGTAGTGGTACTGATGTTGCGCTAGAAGCCGCTGATGCCGCATTAACTAAAAATAGCTTGTTAAGTTTGCCTAAGCTAATTGGTTTAACTCGTTTTGCCTCTCGTAATATTAAACAAAATGTTACAATTGCGTTGGGAATTAAGTTAGTATTTTTAATTACCAGCTTATTTGGCTTTACTGGACTGTGGCTGGCTGTGTTAGCTGATTCAGGTACGACTGCGATTGTGACAGCTAATGCGCTTCGAGTTTTGAAATTTAAGAATAAAAGTTAAAATTGGTTTAATTAACCTATTTCTCTTGTAGCAAGTGGAATAGGTTTCTTAAATGATTATTAGGCTATTATTCATCACTTCTTAATGAGATTTCACCACCAATATGAGCTTGAATTTTACCATTTTGTTCTAACAATAAGGCTCCTTGGTCATTTATACCTTTTGCTATTCCACGAATAATGTTATCGCCAATTAATAGTTTTACAGGACGGTTAACAAAGTTATCTAGTTTATTCCAATCATTAATAAATGGCACTAAACCATGTTTTTCAAATTCTATTAATTGACTTTTTAATGTTTTCGCAACCTGCGCAACTAATAAATTACGATCAACATTGCCTAAATTAGCCCATTTTTGGTTAACTATATTGGTATCTGGGTTTGCCATGGTTAAATTGACGCCAACACCAATCACAACATGGGCACAGTCGCCGGTTTTACCTGCAAGCTCAACTAAAATACCAGCTAGTTTTTGATCGTTAAGATATAGATCGTTTGGCCATTTAACTTTGATGTCTTGGCCAGATAATGCACGTAAGGTATCAGCAATAACAATACCAACAACTAAACTCAATCCCATTGCCGCCGCTATGCCTTGTTCTAGTCGCCAATACATTGAAAAGTATAGATTAGTGCCAAAAGGTGAAAACCATTTTCGCCCTCGCCTTCCCCGTGCTTTAGATTGAAATTCGGCCACACAGCAATCGCCCGATGTTAATTGACCAATTCGATCCAGTAGATATTGGTTAGTTGAATCAATAATCGGTAATATTTCACATCGACTATTCGATTGGTAATGCTGGTTAATTTTGGTTTTATTAAGCAAATTAAGAGGCGCTGCCAAGCAATAGCCTTTACCCTGTACTGAGGTTAGCTCAATCTCCCACTCACGCAGTTGTTTGATGTATTTATTAATGCCAGCACGGGTTATACCAAAAATTGTTGCCAATTCTTCCCCTGAATGGAATTGGCCATCGGCTAGTATTTCAATTAATTTAAGCGGATTTTTGTAGTTGCGCATCCATTCCTCTTTTCTTGGCTAATAATATAATGAAGTATAACGAAATTATTGCAAAACTAACAAATAAATAGGTATTACTTGTTTTATCCATAATAAATGCTATCACCGCAGGTGCAACTAAACTCCCTAATGTGTTGGTCAATAGCATTGCTTGATTCATTGCCACAATATCTTGCTTTCTAACACACGAGCAAGCCCAAGCCATGGATATGGGATAAATGGTGTAAATAGTGGCACCTAATAAAATAATCGCCAACGTATCAAGCCAATCAAATATAAGCATGATACATGCGGCCAACATGAACAATGATTCAATTAGCAATACAAGTTGCCGTCCAAATTTGTCTGCACACCAGTTAGCAGGCATTTGTGCAATCACTCCTGATAAAATCAGTAAAATCATCCAATTAGCCACCTGAATATCACTATATCCTAAATGTGAGTAATAGGCTGGTAAAAGTGAATATAACGATCCAATTAACATACCTGCAATAACACAACCAGTTAACCCAAGTCGAGAAGGTTTATTTAATATCATTGGCATGATGTTAAAACTGCTTTTTTTCCTTTTCGGTAATTTATAATGGGTCAGCAAAATAAATAAAATTGCTAATCCCATTAGTAACATAATAACTAATCCAAAATATAATACGTTTTGCGGAAAATACTGCAACAAAGCTTGCCCTAAAACCGTACCTAGGTAATAAGTGGTTAAATAAACTGCCAGCATTTTTCCTCGCGTACGCACAGGACCAGTGAGTAATATACAACTTTCTATAACCACCCAAGTGACCGCACAAGCAATACCTATAAAAAATCGCCACATTATCCAGCTATAAAAATTCATTGAAAAACTTAATCCAATGGTTGCGATGGCAAAAATAATGCAACTATAGGTGTATGTGTGCCGAGCATTGAATTTATTAATAAACCAATTGGCGAAAATGGTACCTAGCAAGTTACCAGTAAAATAACTTGATCCGACAAGACCAATTTGCCCAAGCGAAAACTCATAACGCACTAACCACAATGGTACCTGTGTGTTTAATGCTGACAACGAGATTGTTACAAAGAGCAAACTCGTTAGTAAAATAGGGAATGAATACGAATGTTTCATAATGTTATCGCGTATAATTATGGGTTAAAATTTGCGGGCAATTATAATTTGGTGCTAATTATAAATAATTGTCTGCATCTATTTCGCCTGAGTTGCCGATAAATCGGATTTCGGGTAATAAATTCACCGAGAATTTTTGTAATACACATTTTTTTATATATCGAGCTAATTCAACCACATCCTGTGCTGTTGCTTGGTCTTTATTAACTAAAACCAATGCTTGTTGTTGATGCACAGCCGCTCCACCTATTTGGTAGCCTTTAAGACCACACTGATCAATAAGCCAACCTGCGGCTAATTTTGTTTGATGATTAACTTGTGGATATATTGGCATGTTTGGATAAATTTCAAGTAGTTTGTCCGCCACAATTTTATCGATGACAGGGTTTTTAAAAAAACTTCCACCATTGCCTAAAACCTTTGGATCTGGCAATTTACTACGACGAATTTCACACACTTTTTCAAATATCATTTTTGCAGTAACAATTTTGGGATCAAAGTTTCGCAATTCCCCATAAGTTAAAACTGGCTGCCACTGTTTTGGTAATTTTATACCAACATTGATAACAGCATAACCTTGCAAATACGCTTTTTTGAAGATGCTTTCACGATATCCATATTGACCATCAGTTACAGTGATGATTTTGCCTGTAGCTAGTTCAAGTAGCTCCACATAATCGGCAACTTTTTGAAACTCAACACCATAAGCACCAATGTTTTGAATCGGTGCCGAACCTACACATCCAGGAATTAATGCTAGGTTTTCAAGCCCTGGTATGTTCTGCTTGATGGTTGTTGATACTAGATCATGCCAAGTTTCACCAGCACCAACTTTTAAATGCCATGCTTGTTCTGTTTCGCTAATGGTAATACCTTTGATACGATTAACAATAACAATACCATCAAAATCACAGGTAAAAAGTGTGTTACTGCCTTCGCCAATAATCATAACTGGTAAATTTTGGGAGTTATCTTGCCAAACTTGTTGTAATTGTTCGGGACTGGTTACAGTAACAACTTTTTGCGCAAAAACAGTTAAACCAAATGTATTAGGAATTTTTTGTTTCATTGATAACTACCTTTAATTTTTTGTGAAAATAGATGCCCGAAAATCAATCAATTTCTTAGGTTATTTTTATAGTTTGGGATCTATCGTATTTAATGTTTATATTACCACATTGGTTAGGAGCTGTTGATCTTTTGTATTAATCATAAGCATCCTTTACATTCTTAGTCACATCATGCAATGTACTAATGCAATCATACTGATATAATTTCTTGCCAACTTATTGTAACGTGTTACTACATTCAATAATGTTTCATTTTTCAGTGATTATCTGTTAACAATCTCACGAGCATAACAAATTGTTATTATTAGCATTTTGACAAAATCATATTATAACATCATCTTTAATAGCGTCTTTCTATTTTCTTTTATTGAAAGAGCAATTTCTTTTAGCTGTATTTGATATTTTAATTCATTGTTAGACGTGGCAAAGTGCTTAAAATGCAAGTGTTCAGTATACCTAATATGTAGAAAGACGCCTTATCCGTTTTTAAATGTTTGCTAAATAGGTAACAATTATTTTTTCTTGATGATATAGGAGTCATACCGGATATTTGTGATACGAGGTTAGTGCTTTTTTATGTATATTTATTATAGTAGCTTTTCTAACAACTGTGAACAACATGATTTCTACATATAAATAAAAATTAAATCATTCCTAATAAAGAATAATTTACAGAACATAAAAACTTATCGGTATATTAGTAATGAATTTTAAGTAAATGTTTGCTAAAATATAGCGATTTTTTAATTATTATCTGGAGAATTTTATGGCAGGTCATAGTAAATGGGCCAATACGAAACACCGTAAAGCTGCACAAGATGCAAAACGGGGTAAAATCTTTACCAAAATTATTCGTGAGTTAGTAACTGCGGCAAAATTGGGTGGTGGCGATCCAGCGTCAAATCCTCGATTACGAGCTGCAATGGATAAAGCGTTATCTAATAATATGACCCGTGATACCATGAACCGAGCTGTTGCACGGGGTGTTGGTGGGGAAGATGATAGCAACATGGAAACAATTATCTATGAAGGTTATGGACCTGCTGGCACAGCTGTAATGGTTGAATGCTTGAGTGATAATCGTAATCGAACTGTGTCCGAAGTACGCCATGCATTTACAAAAACAGGTGGTAACTTAGGTACTGATGGTTCAGTTTCATATTTGTTCACTAAAAAAGGCGTTATTTCATACCCAGCTGGTACTGATGAAGACCAAGTTATGGATGCAGCGCTTGAAGCAGGGGCAGACGACGTTGTGACTTATGATGACGGCGCAATTGACGTATTTACTACACCAGAATCATTTGGTGAAGTAAAAGATGCGCTTGATGCTGCAGGGCTAGTTGCCGAAGCCGCTGAAGTATCAATGATTCCAGCAACAAAAGTTGATCTTGATATTGAATCTGCACCAAAATTATTACGTTTAATTGATATGCTTGAAGATTGTGATGATGTTCAAGAAGTTTATCATAATGGTGAGGTTTCTGACGAGGTTGCTGCAACGCTCTAATGGCCATTATTCTTGGCATCGATCCAGGATCTCGTTTGACGGGTTACGGCGTAATCCATCAAACGGGACGACAACTTACCTACCTTGGTAGTGGATGTATTCGTACTGCTGTTGATGATTTACCTACTCGTTTAAAACGAGTATACGCTGGTGTTAGTGAAATTATTTTACAATTCCAACCTGATATGTTTGCTATTGAACAAGTTTTTATGGCTCATAATGCCGATTCCGCATTAAAGTTAGGTCAAGCAAGGGGAGCTGCAATTGTTGCTGCTGTAAATAATAATTTACCTGTTTTTGAATACGCAGCTCGTTTAGTTAAGCAGAGTGTAGTAGGAACAGGCGCAGCCGATAAAAAGCAAGTACAACATATGGTCAAATTATTATTAAAGTTACCAGCTAGCCCTCAGGCTGATGCCGCTGATGCTTTAGCTATAGCAATTACCCACGCCCATACCAGTCAGCAGTTACTAAAGCATCGCAAGTAAATATAACAAAATTCAATTTACGTATACGCAACTATATAAATAAAAAATGCGCCAAAAAACGGCGCATTTCGTTATTTTAATAGCTCGCTTAAGTTATATATGACCTATAGAACTATACATCAAGGCCATATATGTACCAAAACTAGCTATTTAGTTATTGCTTTTAAGAACGGTTAACAGGTAACACTGCTTTATTTTTATGTTTTGTAAATAGTTTTGTTACAAATAAAAAGAACAAGGGAACATAAAATATTGCTAAAAATGTTGCTGTCAACATACCACCAATTACACCAGTACCTACCGCATTTTGGCTAGCGGAACCAGCACCGCTATTTAATGCTAGCGGTAACACCCCTAAAATAAAGGCAAACGAAGTCATTAAAATCGGGCGTAGGCGAAGGCGACAAGCTTCAAGTGTAGCATCAATCAATGATTTACCCTCTTTTTCCAAGGCATCTTTGGCAAATTCTACAATCAATATAGCATTTTTAGCAGATAACCCCATTGTCGTTAATAGTCCTACAATAAAGTAAATATCGTTATCAAGCCCTCTAAACATAGTTGCAAATACTGTACCTAAAATCCCAAGAGGAATAACAAATAAGATCGAAATTGGCACTGTCCAACTTTCATACAATGCAGCTAATGATAAAAACACAACAATAATCGAAATAATATAAAGTGTTGTTGTTTGTGATCCTGTCTGACGTTCTTGATAAGATATACCTGTCCAGTCAAAAGTAAATCCTTTTGGCAAATTTTTGGACAACTCTTCCATCACAGCCATTGCTTGTCCAGAGCTTAGACCTGGAGCGGCTGAACCGCTTATCTCCATTGCTGCCACACCATCATAACGAACCAGTGAAGGAGAACCATAAGTTTTTGTCGTAGTAGCAAACGCATCATATGGAACCATTTCACCATTTTTATTTTTAACATGCCAGTAACTAAAATCATCTGGCAACATGCGATATGGTGCATCTGATTGTAGGTATACTTTTTTAACTCGGTTATTATAAACAAAATCGTCAATATAAGCAGAACCTAAAGCTGTGGACAATACAGTATTTACTGAATTTACCGAAACGCCTAATGCTTGTGCTGCTTCAAAATCAACATTAATTTTGTACTGCGGAACATCTAGCATACTTCCCGGTCTAACTTGTTGCAGTTTAGGATGATGAGAAGCTTGACCCAACATTTGGAAAAATGCACCTACCAAAGCATCATGCCCATAACTAGCCGTATCTTTCAGTACATAAGAAAAACCATTAGCCATACCTAATGCTGGAACAGCTGGTAAGTTGGTAACAATTACCCTCCCCTCGGTTATAGTAGAAGCAAATCCCCAACCGCTAGCGACTAAAGCATTAACTTTTTGATCAGCGCGTTTACGTTGTTCCCAATTTTTTAATCGAACAAAGCCTAGCCCCATATTTTGCCCACGACCAACCATACTAAATCCAGCTACAGTAAATATTTCCTCAACTGAATCAGCTTTTTGCTCAGTATAAAATTTTGCCGTTTTATTTAAAACTGACATAGTTTGCTCTAAAGTTGATCCTGGCGGTAGCTCAACCATAACTAAAAGCACACCCTGATCTTCATTAGGTAAAAAACCAGTAGGTAACCGATTAAAGCCAAAGATTAATCCAACTAGAATTAAAGCATAACAAACAAAAGCTATTAATGGATAACGAACAACTTTTATTACACCTTTTTCATAATGGCGTAAACTTTTTTCATAGAACTCGTTAAACCATTTAAAGAATTTTTTTGTGCCAACAGAACACCAACTAAATGGTGGTATAGATTCTAACTTGTCACCTAACGAGTTTCTTTTTAATTTACTTTTAGATGGTGCTTTTAAAATTTGAACACAGAGCGCTGGAGTTAATACAATTGCCATCAACACTGATAATGCCATCGCTGTTACAATGGTAATTGAAAATTGGCGGTAAATTCCACCCGCTGCACCTCCATAAAATGCCATAGGAACGAATACTGCAGATAACACGACTGCAATGCCAACCAACGCTGAAGTAATTTGTTCCATCGATTTAACGGTTGCATCATAAGGCGATAAACCTTCATCATGCATAATACGTTCAACGTTCTCAATAACAACTATTGCATCATCTACCAACAAGCCTATGGCAAGCACCATTGCAAACATAGATAATGTATTAATCGTAAACCCACAGATATACAAAACAGCAAAAGTTCCTAGCAATACCACAGGTACGGTAATCGTCGGTATAAGTGTCGAACGGAGATTTTGTAAAAAGACATACATTACAATAACAACTAAAATAATAGCTTCAATCAATGTATGTACTACGTTATTAATTGATAATTTTACAAATGGTGTTGTGTCATACGGATAAGCATAGTGAATATCTTCAGGAAAGATTTTTGATAATTCAGCTAATTTTTTATCTACCTGATCAGAAGTTTCTAATTGGTTAGCTCCTGTTGCCAAATAAATACCAAGACCTGCAGATGCTTTACCATCATAATAAGAAATAAAGTTATAATCAGACGCACCAATTTCAACCGTTGCTATATCTTTTAATAAAAGATTAGAACCATCTGTATTTACACGCACTAAAATATTTTGGAATTGTTCGGGTGTTTTTAAACGTGATTGAGCTGTAATTGTCGCATTGAGTTCTTGTCCATCTGTTGATGGTAAGGCACCTAATTGCCCTGCTGTTACTTGCGCATTTTGTGCTTGAATAGCCGCAATGATTTCTTCAATTGATAAATTAAAATAGGTCAATTTATTTGGATCAAGCCAAATACGCATTGCATATTCAGAACCAAACAATTGAGTATCACCTACACCCTGTACACGTCTAATCTGATCTTGCACAGTTGAATAAACAAAATCAGCAATATCTGCTTGTGTTTTTTTAGGATTTGTTGAATAAAAACCCACAACCTTTAAAAAGTTGGTGTTATTTTTTGCAACAGAAACACCATTTTTTTGCACACTTTCTGGTAGCCTTGATTTAATACTCTCTACTTTATTTAACACTTGTACTTGAGCAAAATCGGGATTAGTTCCAGGAGCAAAGGTTAACGTCGTTTGAACAACACCTTGTGCACTGCTGGTTGATTTCATATAAATTAGATTATCCAATCCAGTTAAATTCTGTTCAATCAACTGAGTAACAGTATTTTCGATGGTCTGTGCATCGGCACCTGGGTAAACAGCACTAACAGTTACAGCAGGAGGGGCAATGTCAGGATACTGCTCAACAGCTAGTAGCTTGATACATAAAGCACCTCCTAGCATCATCATGATAGCAATTACCCATGCAAAAACAGGTCTATCAATAAAAAACTTAGCCATAATTCACCTACTCCTGTTTTATTTCACACTGTTTTTTATGATACTGTCTAATTGTTCTTGTGAAAGTGTATTAGGATCTCCGACTTTTTCTACTTTCATAGGTGGAGCATCTTTTTGAGGTTTTTCAACAGAAGTTAAATTAAGTAATCCAGTAATAATAACCTCTTCACCAATGCTAATTCCCTTTGTTACAACCCAATAACCACCAACTCCTGTGTATACTTGAATATCTTGTCGATACTCTACTGTATTATCAGGTTTCAAAATTTTTGCAGTATATTGCCCTAACTTATTGCTGGTAATTCCTTGCTGTGGAACAAGCACTGCATTTTTGATATAGCCTAATGTCAACTGAGGCTTAACAAACATGCCGGGTAAAATTTTCCCTTCACTATTTGTAAATTGTGACCGCAAAGTTACTGTACCCGTTGTTTCATTTACAGTCATATCAGAAAATTTTACACTACCTGGATAAGCGTATTTAGAACCATCATTAAAGTATAATTCGACATTATTACCTTTTACTGGTTCATAAATTACGTTTTCATCCTGAATATATTTATTATAACGGGTAGCCGCTTCTGTCATATCGACATAAATTGGGTCTAGTTGTTGAACTAGTGCAAGTGGTGTCGATTGACCTGCCGACACTAATGCCCCTTCAGTCACACTTGATTTACCTATATACCCATCAATTGGTGAATACACTTTTGTATATTCTAAATTGACTTTAGCTGTATGCTCAGCTGCTTGTGCAACTAATACTGCAGCTTCAGCCTGTTTAGCATCTGCAGCTGCTTTATCGTAATCTTGTTGGCTGATTGATTTAGTATTTAATAATCCAGCGTAACGCTTAAGAGTAAGTTGAGCAATATTTGCATTCGCTTTAGCGCTAGCAACACTTGCTACCGCACTATCATAATTAGCTTGATAAATAGCTGGATCTATTTGATAAAGAGATTGTCCGGCCTTAACATTCGAACTTTCATCAAACTCGCGTTTTAAGACGATACCACCTACTTGAGGCCTAATTTCAGCAATTTGAGATGCAACAACCCTACCTGGTAAACCAATTTTTAATGTGTAATTCAATGGTTCCACTTTAAATACAGTTACCTTCGGTAATTTATTATTACCATTTTTTGAATTGCCATTATCACAACTTGTTAATAAAAGTAGGCTAGCACACGCCACAGGCAAGGCTAATAATAGCTTGTTAAATCTCATATAAAAATGACCTCAGTAAACTTAATAATTATTTTAATTTTTAATAATTGATCTTAGTTAAAAGTAATCGGCGATTTTACAAAAAATATGCATAGATTGTAAGTATCTTTACAAGTTAATAGCACAGAGTTCTAAAAAATAGCTAGTTAGATTATGATACTAAAAAAAAGTATTGCTAATTATGATTATTGCTAGAAATAAAGTAATATAGAGTAATTGATTTTTTGTGCTATAAAGTATCTTAAATAAAATGTTATACTACAAATATCAAATATGGTTGCTTTAATGAATATTAATTCATATTGCTAATAAAGAATAAAAAATTTACATTACTGTACTCCGCAATCACTTTTTCAAAAGATGATTGAATAATTTGAGTCTATATTTAATTTAATACAGAGATGGTTATTATGGATAATTTACGTATTGTTCTAGTTGTTGTTGCATCCTTGGTCATTATTGCATTGCTCATCCATGGGTTTTGGATCAATAAAAAAGAACGTTCTTCGCTTTTTAGTTCAAATAAAAAAGGAAAATTTGAACAAAATACTCAACAATATCAAAACTATTCTATGAATGACATAGAAAAAGATGATGATGTTATCTTACTCAAACCTAAAACAACAAAAAGCAGTGAAACCGTTGAAAACGATGTAATTATTAATGAACTCACAAAAGAGCAAAAGAAAATACCTCAACAAGAAGATTTATTTGTTGATAATAACGACAAACAAGAGATTAATACTGAAACAACGAAAGAGCCAGCTGTCAATGTTGAACTTGATCTTTTTGAGGATGAACAACAACCTGATTTAATTCTTACAACGAAAGAAAAACCATCAGATACTAATAATGAAATTAAACATAACGAGGAACCCAAAAAACTAAATATTGACACTGAACAATCCACAACCGAAATTATTGTATTAAATATCACAGGCATTAACGGAAAATTATTACAAGGTGATGTGTTACTCGCTAGCATTATGCAATCTGGTTTTCAGTTCGGTGATATGAGAATTTTTCACCGCCATGTAGATCCTGCGGGTAATGGAGCAATATTATTTAGTTTAGCCAATATGGTGACACCTGGATATTTGGATCCCGATACAATGCATGAATTTACCACACCTGGTGTGTCTATTTTTATGGTTGCGCCTACAGAGGGTAACAATCAGCAAAACTTCAAATTAATGTTGCAAACAGCACAACGCATAGCTGACGATGTCAACGGTGTAGTATTAGATGATGAACATCATATGCTAACCCCTCAAAAAATAGACAGTTATAAAGAACGTATTAAAAAGGTCAGTAACGAAATTTAACCGTAGTCTTTTCAGCAAATCTTTTAAAAAATTCCACCAACTTGGATTGGTGGATAAAAATGAATATAACCTATTTATAATATTTTCCCAAACCTTCGTTTTAATAAGAGCATATAACCATGTCGCGACATAATGAAACAAAAAATTCAGTAAATACACCTGAATTGAATAAAGACATAGCGAAGCAATTGACTTCACTACGCAACCTAATTAGACATCATGAATACTGTTATTATGTCCTTGATACACCAGAAATTCCCGATGTTGAATATGATAAATTAATAAAGCAACTACAAACATTAGAACAGCAAAACCCAGATCTTATTACTCCCGACTCACCAACCCAACGAGTTGGTGGTTCCCCATTAGCCCAATTTGCATCCATTAAACATGAAATACCTATGCTATCACTAGATAATGTCTTTGATGATGCTAGTTTTATTGCATTTAACAAGCGAGTTAAAGATCGTCTTCATTTAAACGATGCTGAACAGGTTGAATATTGTTGTGAGCTCAAACTTGACGGACTTGCTGTCAGTCTTCTTTATGAAAATGGTCGTTTTATACAAGCAGCAACGCGAGGAGATGGTACAACAGGAGAAGACATAACAGCCAATGTAAAGACTATCAAAACAATTCCACTAGTTCTAAGAGGCGATAACATCCCTTCTAGATTAGAAGTTCGAGGAGAAGTCTTTATGACACATAAAGGCTTCGAAAAACTCAACGCAGATGCAGAAAAGCATAACGAAAGAGTATTTGCCAATCCACGTAATGCAGCCGCTGGTTCATTAAGACAATTAGATCCTAAAATTACAGCAAAAAGACCATTAGCATTTTTTTGTTATGGTGTTGGTATTGTCGAAGGTACCACATTACCTGACACTCATTACGATCGTTTAATGCAATTTAAAGCTTGGGGGTTACCAGTTAGTAATAAAGTACAAAAACGCCAAGGGGTGCAAGCCGCTCTAGATTATTTTAAACTAATTGGTGAACAACGTATGTCATTAGATTTTGATATCGATGGTGTAGTAATTAAAGTTAATAGTATTGAACTACAAAACGAGCTTGGTTTTGTTGCTCGAGCGCCGAGATGGGCTATAGCATTTAAATTTCCAGCACAAGAAGAAGTTACAAAATTAAATAAAGTAGACTTTCAAGTTGGGCGAACAGGTGCAATTACTCCTGTAGCAAGGCTTGAACCTGTATCAGTTGCTGGCGTTATTGTGAGCAATGCGACATTACATAATAGCGATGAAATAATCCGATTAGGTATCCGTGAGGGTGACTATGTAACAATACGCCGAGCTGGTGACGTTATTCCTAAAATAGTAGCCGTCATAGTAGATAGAAGCCCCGCCGACACAAAAGAAATCATCTTCCCGACACACTGCCCTATTTGTGGCTCGCAAATAGTTCGAGACAAAGGTGCAGCGATATCACGCTGTGCTGGAGGTTTGATTTGCCCTGCACAACGAAAAGAAGCCTTAAAGCATTTTGTTTCACGGCGAGCAATGAATGTTGATGGTATGGGAGAAAAAATTATTGAACAACTAGTTGATAAAGAATATGTAAAAACACCAGCAGATTTATATAAACTAAATCTACCAACGCTATGTAGTTTAGATAAAATTGGGGAAAAATCTGCCAATAACTTATTAAATGCACTAGAGGTATCTAAAAATACTACATTAAGCCGTTTTATATTTGCGCTTGGAATTCCGAATGTTGGTGAAGTTACTGCCGAAAATCTTGTTAACCAACTTGGTAGTTTATCAGCAATTGAGAATGCCTCACTAGAAAAACTACAATCAGTAAACGAAATTGGTGCCGTCATTGCAGAAAGCATTATTGACTTTTTTCAAGAACCACATAATCGCAATGTAATTGAACAACTAACCAGTAATGAAGTAGGCATTCACTGGCAAGATGTCATTCCACAGGTACAAGAGATCGCCATTAACTCACCTTTTTCAGAAAAAACTGTAGTATTAACTGGTACATTGTCGGTTTTAACACGAGATGAAGCCAAAGATAAATTAAAGCAACTAGGCGCCAAAGTAACAGGCAGTGTTTCGAAAAACACTGATCTAGTCATTGCAGGAGAAGCAGCAGGCTCTAAACTTAATAAGGCTCAAGAACTAGGAATAAAAGTTATTGATGAGCAAGAATTAATAAATTTACTTGATCAGTAAATATCAAATCTACTGGTACTTATTAGTAAATTGATTAGAATAACAATTATCAAATAACAAGGAGGAAATTATGCCTTTACTAGACAGTTTTAAAGTTGATCACACAAAAATGAAAGCACCCTTTGTACGAATTGCAAAAACAATGGTGACCCCAAAAGGTGACAGCATTACTGTGTTTGATCTACGCTTTACCATTCCAAATAAAGACAACCTTCCAGAAAAAGGAATTCATACATTAGAACATTTATTTGCTGGTTTTATGCGCGATCATCTTAACAGTGATAAAGTTGAAATAATCGATATTTCACCAATGGGATGTCGTACAGGCTTTTATATGAGCTTAATTGGCAAGCCCAATGAAGCACTAGTTGTAGATGCATGGCTAAAATCAATGCATAACGTATTAAATGTAAAATCACAAAATCAGATTCCTGAATTGAATGAGTATCAATGTGGTACCTATAAAATGCACTCATTAGATGAAGCTAAAGCCATTGCTGAACAAATTATAAAATCTAGCATTAGCATATGCCATAACGATGAAATCGCATTAACTGATGAACAACTTGCCCAAATTAATAATCACTAGGAGATATCTATGCCTAATGTCGTTATAGATTTTTTAGAAGGCCGCACTATAGAGCAAAAAAGAGAAATGGCAAAACGCGTAACTAATGCCATCGTTGAAACCCTTAACTGTAAACCAGAAGCAGTACAAATCATAATGCACGAATTATCTAAAGATCAGATTGCTAATGGTGGTGTGCTACGCAGCGATAAAAATTGATTTTAAAGGTGCCAAATAATTGGCAATTATCACATAAACCTAAATTAAAATTTTTCTCTTATTATCAAGTAACAAAAAACTCAAAATAATATTTTCTATTTTGAGTTTTTATTTCAACATTTTTACTATTTTGGATAAATTCAATTACAAACCAATAAGTTCTCTTGGTTAACTTAAATTTTTAGTGATTGCAATTATAGTGATGCAAATGAAGTAAGTGTCCCATTTTATTTGCTTTTGTTTCTAGATAATGTTCATTGTTTGGATTTCCACCAACTTCCAATGGCACCCGTTGTATAATTTTAATTCCTGATTGTTCAAGCACTCGTATTTTCTCGGGATTGTTGGTTAATAAGCGAATTTGTGATACGCCTAATAAAGTCAGCATATCTGCGCATAGAGTAAAATCTCGTTCATCTGCTGCAAACCCCAATTGCTCATTAGCTTCAACCGTGTCCAAGCCTTGATCTTGTAGCGCATAAGCTCTGATTTTATTCAATAAACCAATATTACGTCCTTCTTGCCGGTGATAAATTAAAATCCCTTTACCCTCCTTTGCAATTTGTTTTAAGGCTGCTTCTAACTGAAAACCACAATCACAGCGTAAGCTAAAAAGCGCATCGCCTGTTAAGCATTCAGAATGAATTCTTGTGAGAACTGGTGTATCGCCAGATATATCACCAAATACTAATGCGGCATGATCCTTTTTTGTTGCAATTTCTTCAAATCCAACAATAATGAAACACCCCCAAGGCGTCGGCAATTTCGCTTGTGCAACACGTTTTAATTGCATTATTATCTCCATTTTCAATAAGGATAAATAAGATTTTATAAAAATAAATTTATCTTCTATGCTAAAATATTAAGCAAAAGCAATTTATACTTAATTGAGTTTATAAATGAGGTTAGTAATAAAAAAAACAATAGCCCTACTGGCTATTTTCTTAGCTGTTCCTTTTACTATTATAGCCATAAATTGGCATTGGCAACCAGCATCCTTAAATAATACATCTAAATGTTTATTTTTAATAACTGAAACAGCAAGTTTTCCTTGGGGAATTATCACCTCAACAATTTTATTCATTGTATTTTGTCTGCTATTACCCCAAAAAACAAAAAAAAGAATCATATTATTATGGTTGCTTCTTGTGAGTGCAATATTAAGTGGGCAAATAATTAAAAGCTTTTTAAAATCACAAACCGCTGAATCACGGCCTTATGTACTTTGGATGGCTCAGGAATATAATATTAGTGATCAACAATTTTATTCGAAATCACGTTCAGAAAGAAAAGAAATTATTCATCAATTATTTAACAATTCATCAACAATCCCCAGTTGGTTATCAAGCCACTGGCAAAATGAAACGGGATATGCTTTTCCTTCTGGGCATACCTTGTTAGCTGTAACTTGGGCACTATTAGCCTTAATATTACTAAAATTTAGAAAACATTATGTGATAGTATCTTCTATCATTATTTGGTCAATATTGATTGAATTAAGCCGGTTATTATTAGGCATGCATAGTCCTATTGATCTAATAACAAGTATATTAATCGCATGGATAATCTCATTAATTTGCTATTTTTATGCTAGAAAATGGCATATAGTAGACAAATGATTATTAAATATTTTGAGAAAGTAACATTTACAACAAACAATATTATTTTTAGGCAATATAGTTAGGGCGTGTTGATCTTTCATGATTATTTTTTAGACGGCATGATGTGAGTTATAATAATTCAGCCAAAAACAACCATAACTCGATTCATCATGCCAAGAACAATGCTAACAGATAAACGGTGGGAAAAGCTACTACAAATAATGAAAAATACCGGCCGAGTTTATAATAAATCCGAGCATCGGATGACGTTTGAAGGGATCCTTTTCCGAATGAGAACCGGTATTCCTTGGCGAGATTTGCCAGAAGAGTTTGGTGAATGGAGCACTGTCTATAGGCGATTTAATTTGTGGTCTAAAAAAGGAATATTAGTTGATATTTTCAAACATTTATCACAACTAGCGGATTTT
>NZ_LZHK01000062.1:0-34994 GCF_001690415.1 Gilliamella sp. Imp1-1 | reverse complement strand
TTTAAAATATCGTTTTCCATACGGAGTTGTTTAAGCTCTTTACGCAATGCGATTAACTCTTGTTCTTGTGGACTGCGATTATCTTTTGTTTTAAATGAGCCGCTTTGGCTTGCTTGCGTTATCCAACGGTCCAAAGCTGATGGTGTCAAATCATATTCGGCAACGATTTCACTACGTGATTTACCATGTTGATAAAGACTGACCATTTGGTGTTTAAAATCATCTGTGAATGTTCGTCTTTTGCGTTTAATCTTATTCATATTTGTTCCTTTTTTAGTTGTGATAAGTTTACCTTACCCCTTAAAAAAGTTGTATGATTTAGTGTAGCCGATCCACCCAAAGCATATAAAAAGAAAACGCCGAAAAAACGCCGTATACCTAAACCTTATTCTTATTTTTAGTGTTAATTTAAAACATAAGCTATAAACGCCCTCTTCCTAAATTTTGTGTATTTTAAAGTTAAAGGTGACGGATGCTCGGTCAATTATTCATTTAATGCAGTTTCAATTACCTGTTTATTCATAAAACCCGTTAATTTACCTAAATCCTCCTGCATTTTTATGCTGTTAGCCAGCTAGCTACCATTCTTCTTAGTTTTTGTTCATCCATTTTAAGTTGTTGCATTAGCTCTAGTATTTGGCTTGTTCTTTTTTAAATTATTTTTAATCTTTTTAGAAAGAAATACCACAACGCTAATTAAAATAAAATTAATAACAAAATCAAAAATGAACGTACCTGCCGATGTTAATATGCTTTTTTTGTAAATGGAAAAAATAAGAAAACTAACTAATGTAATTATCCACGTTATCCTTATTATTGAAAAACATTATATATCATTCGCCCATCCCATTGATTAATTAAAATATATAAATTAAACACGCAATTAACTTAACTTGTTACTTTTTAAAAATTTTTGAAAGATTCCAACGATCAGTAAGGTTAATTGCGATAGATAAAACCTATTATAATATATTTTATTGATCTGTGAAACCGATCATAATACAATAGTCAACCTCTTTAACTTAATCTTTATTTTTACTTTTAATAAATTTTTATGGAGATAAAAATGGAACAGCAAAAAAAGCAACAAGTTACTTATCAATATCATCATTGGTGTGCGGTATTATTTCAATAGTACTTCCGATGGCTGGGTTTAACATAGTTGTCGGGATTATAGCAATAGTGCTAGGCGTGATAGGTAAAAATGATGTAATAAACAATCAAAAAGACGGTTTGGGGTTTGCTAAAGCAGGAATTATTTGCGGAATTATTGGTATTGCTATTTGGCTTTTATTTTTAATTGTTATTGGTAGTACATTACTATCATTTATGCATTAATTAATAAATGTTATAAGAAATTAAAAATGAATTAGTATTCACAAAATAAATAATGCAATGAGAGTAGGGTAATAGAATGAAAAAAATAATTAGTTTTTTTTGTATTAGTATTTTAAGCATGATATTGGTTGGTTGTGGTGATAAAAATACAATTACTTATGACTTAAAAACAGGTAAAGCAACAGCAAGCGGTTTTGATTCTCAGGCTCCAAATTTAAATGGTTTAGGGTATATGGATATTATGAATGAGATTAGCAAAAATTGTAATCTTGATGTTGTGACACTTGCTATGAATTTAAATATTGATGGTAAATATACAACAAAAGTTTGTAAAAACGGCATTACTTACAAATTAATTAATGCTAAGTAAAAAAGAAAGGGGTTAAATAATGAAAAAAATAATTAGTTTTTTTTGTATTAGTGTTTTAAGCATAATGTTGGTTGGTTGTGGTGATGATGAGTTTGTAAAATTTGCTAAAGAAGCAATAAAAGATCAAAAAGAATGGGCTATGCTTTATGATTTTAAAAATAACAAATTCTATCAGTATCATACTTATTCAATTCGTAAAAATCAAGAACCATCTTTTATAATTGATCGTGAATTGAAAAATTGCTCAGTTTCAAAAGAAGAAATAAATAAAGTAATATTATCTGACGATTCAATTAATTTAACTTGTGACTCATACTTTGTTGGTGATTTAAAAGTAAAAGTGAAAATTGTTGGTAAAAAATCATCATATGATCAAAATATTCTTGATAATGATTTTAATTATCTATTTAACTTTAACACTAACAAAGTATATTATAAAATTTCAGGTGATACAGATGAGCAAATGAAAAAAAATGCAGAAAAAACAAAAAGTTCATGTCACTCAAAAGATAAAGAAATTTATGACAATTGCGGTCTCTTTAATTCAAGAGTGAAAATAATTGGTTTATAAGTAATAATAAAAAGAGGGAGTTCCCTATTTTTTATAAAGTTGTTGGGAGTTTTACCTTTTTATTTTGTATATGTTGTATATCATATTCTTCATTAATTTTAAGCTTATTTAATAAATACTCTTTTTCTTTTAAATTACATACTTTAATAATTTCACTTCTGATAAAACAAAAAATCACCTATTTTACAATAAGTTATCTTTAATTTTTTATTTTTATTAAATAACGTAATTATGTTATTTTTTAGAGTATTAATGATGTTAAAAAAGGGTTTTGAAAGGGAAAATGGTCGGCGAGAGAGGATTCGAACCTCCGACCCACTGGTCCCAAACCAGTTGCGCTACCAAGCTGCGCTACTCGCCGTTGGAAGCGCATAATACTGCGCTTCCTAAAAAGTGTCAATACCTACGATAAAAATTTATATCTGCTATGTCCTTATTTCGATAAAGGTGCTGGTGTTTTACCAATTCGTTGATAAAATTCAATGACAAAATCTTCGTAACGTTTATTCGCAACAGCCTCACGAATTTCAGCCATTAAGCGTTGATAATAACGTAAATTGTGGATGGTATTTAAACGTGCACCTAAAATCTCACCGCACTTATCTAAATGATGAAGATATGATTTAGTATAATTTTTGCAAGTATAACAATCACAATGAGGATCAAGCGGAGTAGTGTCGTCTTTATATTTTGCATTACGAATTTTAATCACCCCATTTGTGACAAATAAGTGACCATTACGTGCATTACGGGTTGGCATCACACAGTCAAACATATCAATACCTCGACGTACACCTTCAACTAAATCTTCAGGTTTACCCACGCCCATTAGGTAACGAGGTTTATCGGCTGGTAATTGTGGGCAAGTACCCTCCAAAATGCGATGCATATCAGCTTTAGGCTCTCCAACAGCTAATCCACCAACAGCGTAGCCATCAAAGCCTATTTCGGTCAATCCTTTAATTGAGATATCACGTAATTCTTGATGTATTCCGCCTTGCACAATACCAAAGAGTGCATTTTTGTTGCCTAATTCATCAAAACGCTTTCGGCTACGTTTAGCCCAACGTAAAGACATTTCCATTGATTTTTTGACATAATCCCAATCAGCAGGAAACGGGGCACATTCATCAAAAATCATTACAATATCAGAACCAAGATCATATTGAATTTCCATTGAAACCTCAGGTGATAAGAAAATCGAATCACCATTAATTGGATTACGGAAATAGACACCTTCCTCTTTGATTTTGCGGATATCACCTAAACTAAAGACTTGAAACCCTCCCGAATCGGTCAAAATTGGACCATGCCACTGCATAAAATCATGTAAATCACCATGTTTTCGCATGATTTCTTGTCCAGGCCTTAACCATAAATGGAATGTA
This sequence comes from Gilliamella sp. Imp1-1, assembly GCF_001690415.1. Taxonomy (NCBI): domain Bacteria; kingdom Pseudomonadati; phylum Pseudomonadota; class Gammaproteobacteria; order Orbales; family Orbaceae; genus Gilliamella; species Gilliamella sp. Imp1-1. Next base: position 31,327 of record NZ_LZHK01000062.1, on the reverse strand, counting down.
TTGCCTAGTAATATTTGAGCTCCAGTTGCAGTAACCTCTTCAGGGGTCATACCTTTTACCGTGCCATAAGTACCAACAGGCATAAATGCTGGTGTTTCAACGGTATATTCAACTCCACGACGATCGAATTTCATACGTCCTCGACGAGCAAGCCCATCGGTATTGTCTAGTTCAAATTTCATTTTTTTGTTAACCTCTTGCGACCAAATAAACAGTTTGGCGCAAATTATTGTTATAATACGTCACCGTATCATTAATTTTCTGTGTTAGTTTATCGTGCTAGTCATCAATAAACAATATTTGAAAGGATTTAAGACATTTGAAGCATATTAATTTATTTTTAATATTATGTTTTTCAATTAGTTTATTAGTTGGTTGTCAAAACTTCAATAATGAAGTTGCGCTAATTATTACATCAGACAAAATTAAACATTTATCTGAACAAGACATCGAGGTTATTGGGGCACAAGCGTGTGCTGACTCAGATAAGCGATCTGTTATTGCTAATGAAAGTAGTTGGCTTACCCAAAAACTTGAAAAACTAACTTCAACGTTGCCTAAAAAGATTAATGATATTGAAGTAAATTACAAAGTTTATTTAAATACTGATCCTAATGCATGGGCAACTGCTAATGGTTGTATTCGCATAAACAGTGGGTTAATAAAATTATTAAATGATAATGAATTACAGGCAGTTTTAGCTCATGAACAAGCTCATATTGCGCTTAAGCATGCTATAAAATCATTTAAACTAGCCCCTTATGTTGGGATAACTAATAAAGAGGTAGTAGTTCTTATTAAAGAAGAGATTGCTCAACAATATGAGTTTGAAGCCGATCATTATGCCTTAGAATTATTAATGAGCAGTAATATTAACCCTATCGGGCTTGTAACTATGTTAAAAAAAATGCCGATTCATTCAGAAACAAAAACATCGCATCCATCAAATACAAAACGTATTGATCGTATTTTAGATAAATTAGGCAATAAATAAGTATTTATATAGATAAGCTTAATATTGCCAATAAAGTTTGAACCTAGCTAAATTACATTGGCTATTTATTTGATATTTTTTAATATTTATTACTTTCCGCTGTAATAAACATAGCATCACCATAACTAAAAAATCGATAGTTTTCTTTAACAGCATGTTGGTAAGCTTTCATGGTGTTTTCGTAACCAGCAAAGGCAGAAACAAGCATAATCAAAGTTGATTCAGGTAAATGAAAATTAGTTATGAGTGAATCAATGACCTTAAATTGATACCCCGGATAAATAAAAATTTGGGTATCGGCAAAAAAAGAGGCTATTTTTCCTGTTTTTTGTGCTGCACTTTCTAAAGCTCGAACAGAAGTTGTTCCCACAGCGATAACTTTTTTGTTTCGTGCTTTACATGCTAACACCGCTTCCACAACAGTTTCTGGCACTTCAGCATATTCAGAGTGCATAATATGGGTTTCAATGTTTTCAACCCTAACTGGTTGGAATGTTCCTGCTCCAACATGTAGAGTGACAAATGCCATTTCAACGCCTTTCTGTTTTAGTTTTTCTAATAAAGGTTTATCGAAATGAAGACCCGCCGTGGGTGCAGCAACGGCTCCTGGTACTTTACTATACACTGTTTGATAAACTTCACGATCTTGTTCATTATCTGGGCGATCAATATATGGCGGTAATGGAATATGACCTATCTTATTTAAAACACTAAGCACATCGTCAGGAAATTGCAATTCAAATAAAGCATCGTGGCGTGTTAGCATGGTAACCTTAATAGGGTCATTTTCACCTAATATTAGTTCAGTACCTGCTTTGGGTGATTTTGAAGCTCTAATATGCGCTAAGGCTCGGTTATTATCTAATATTCTTTCAATTAATATTTCAATTTTTCCACCTGAAGCTTTTTTTCCATATAAGCGAGCAGGAATAACTTTAGTATTGTTGAAAATAAGTAAATCACCCGGATTGATTTTATCGATAATATCAGTAAATACATTATCTTCAACTTTACCTGTATGGCTATCAAGAGATAAAAGTCGGCATGCACTTCTGTTTTTTGAAGGATGTTTGGCAATTAGCTCTTTAGGAAGATAAAAATCAAAATCGGATAGTTGCATAATCGTGTTCCTCAAAAATGAAGCATTAGTCTAAAGCCCTGATATTGTCTAATCAAGCAATTATTTGTTGATTATTATAAAAGTTACGTTAAAATTTCAATTGTCTAAAGAAATTAGGCATTTGACATTTATATTAATATAAGGAAAAGAGTATGAATAAACATCAAAAAACATTGTTAGTTGCACTACCTTTAGTTGCTGCAATGTCACTCGCTGGTTGTAAAAATATGAGCGCAGATGACTTAACTAGTCTTGGCATGAAAAGTTTGCAAGCTGCTACTCTAAGTGATAATGATGTTAAAGCATTAAGTCAACAATCATGCGCTGAAATGGATGCTCAATCAAAAATTGCTCCAGCAAAAAGCGCTTATACTAAACGATTAAATAAAATCGCTAAAACACTTGGTAATAATCTAAACGGAACACCAATTAACTATAAAGTATACATTACAAAAGATGTCAACGCATGGGCAATGGCTAATGGTTGTGTTCGTGTATATAGTGGTTTAATGGATATGATGACTGATAACGAAATTCAAGGTGTTTTAGGTCACGAATTAGGTCACGTAGCTTTAGGTCATAGTAAAAAAGCAATACAAGTTGCTTATGCAACTGAAATAGCACGTGATGCAGCAGCTGCTTCTGGTAATGCAAAAATTGCTTCTTTATCAAAATCTAGCTTAGGTGCGTTAGCATCAGCAGTGATTAATTCTCAATTTTCACAAAAACAAGAACAAGATGCGGATAACTATTCTTTCGATTTCTTAGTTAAGAAAAAAATTAATCCAGTAGGTCTTGCAACTGCATTTGATAAATTAGGTGGCGGTGACGCTTCAATCTTAAGTAGCCATCCATCTTCAACAGATCGTGCTAACAATATTCGTAAAAAAATCGCTGAACTTAAAAAATAAGCACAGTAATTTTTAATCAAAAGCGCTATTAATGGCGCTTTTTTTATTTGTTACCAATAAAATAAAATTAGATAAGATAAGTTAAGTGTAACCATCCCTTAAATAGTTAAATGGTAGTAATGTTTTAAATAAAATTTGAAGACGAAGCTAAGATTTAAAAGTTTCAAGGAGATTATTGATAATACATTGATTGTTAACCATTTCAAATGAAACCAAAATTCCTTCCAAATTAATACCTAGAGTAATCAAAATGTTATCAAAAACATAATAGTAACGCATGTGATCTTCATATATATAATCTTTAAATCTATAATTATGATTAAACTGATTGGTTAACTCAAACGGCTGACCAATTTTAAAGTCAAAACCAAGAAAATCTAAAATTTGATTTGCTTTATCACATAAGAAAGTGTTGTCTATAACTTCATCAATTGATAATGCCTCAACATTATCCGAAATATAAAAAAAGAGAATTTGATAACCACAGACTTTTCCTATTCCTGAAATATCAGCATAACCGAAGTCTTCGATAATACGATACTCATCTAAATTAAAAAAAGATCGATATCAAGTGTGGCGAATCTTGTTATTTGATACATACTGGCTAACTTACTATTAAATTTTTAGTTTTGAATGTTACTGAAAAAAGTTATTAACCCTTTACAAAGTTGCAAGTAATTTTCTTTTTAAAATAATTCGAAGATCATCGCCCACCATAGCAATCGATTCAAATTGAAATTGTGGTGCTAATGAAAGCTTTTGCAGATTTGGCAATATACACATATCTAACGCATTATGACCAAGTAATTTTGGTGCATAATAAATAATTAATTCATCCACTAAATCTTGTTCTATTAGAGCTCCAGCCAGATGAGCACCAGCTTCAACCCAAACCGAATTTATTTGTTTTTCGGCTAATAATGCAAACAATTTAGATAAATCTATTTGTTTACAACTAGATGATTCTATAATTAATTTGGTATTTTGTTTTGCAATAAGGTTATCTTTTTTTCGTACTACCCATGTTTCACCTGGCTGATTGAAAATATTTTCAGTACCTATTAGCTGATCTTGACTGTCAATAATTACACGAATAGGTTGCCGGATTTTTTCTGGTAGGTAGATTTTTTTTATTTCATCAGGTAATTCGTTATATCTAACTGTTAAACTTGCATTATCAGCTTGCACAGTCGCACGAGTACTTAAAATACAGCTTGCTTGAGCTCGGAACTGTTGCACATCTTCTCTTGCCTTATTTGATGTTATCCATTTGCTTTCACCAGATGCCATGGCTATTTTACCATCTAATGAGGCGGCTAGTTTAAGTTGAACATAAGGCAAACCTGTTCGCATGAGTTTTAAAAAGCCTTTATTAATAGCTTCTGCTTGCTCAGTTAAAACGCCAATGGTGACATCTATTCCTGCTTCTTTTAAGCGTTTAATACCATTACCTGCAACATTAGGGTTAGGATCTTGCATCGCAATTACTACACGAATGATGCCAGCTTTAATAAGCGCATCAGCACAAGGAGGTGTTCGACCAAAATGACTACAAGGCTCTAATGTCACATAAGCTGTTGCGCCGATTGCCTCATCACCAGCCATTTTTAGTGCATGAACTTCGGCATGAGGCTCACCAGCTTTTTGGTGATAACCTTTGCCAATTATTTGATCATCTTTAACAATGACACAGCCAACATTAGGATTTGGTGTTGTTGTAAAACGACCAAGCTTAGCCAAATCAATGGCTTGTTGCATATAGAAGTGATCTTTATTGCAAATTGCAGTCATATTGTTGATTATTTTTGTTGTAACTTAGCAATTTCATTACTAAATTGTTCGATATCGTCAAAACTAAAATAAACCGAAGCAAAACGAATATAAGCAATTTTATCTAGATTTTTAAGTTCTTCAATCACATAGTCACCAATTAATTTTGCTGGGACTTCACGTTCACCTGTTGCTCTTAGTTTAGATTTTATACGTGTAATCGCATCTTCAATGGCATCAAAACTCACTGGGCGTTTTTCAAGAGCCCTTTTCATACCATTGCGTAATTTATCTTCATTGAATGGTTCGCGAACTTTATTGCTTTTAATGACATTAGGCATAATTAATTCAGCAACTTCAAATGTAGTAAATCTTTCATTACATTCAACACATTGCCGTCTACGACGGACTTGAAATCCTTCACCGATAAGACGTGAATCAATCACCTTTGTATCATCTGCATTACAAAAAGGACAGTGCATAAATGTATCCTTATGGCAACAAAATAATCATTACAATATCTGAAAATTTTGATTTAAACAAGGGTCTAATTGTTATGACGTTAATTGTTATGACGTTAATCATTATACTAGAAAAATAGGTATGGTTTATTCACCTTAAATGTTAGTTTTATCATTGATAGTATTAAAATATATGATGATGAAGATTCACCAAACATTCAAAAATTAGCCACCTATTTGGTGGCATAAAAAACTTACCAATTTAATTTAATGAGAAAATCTCTTAATTTAGCAAAATCATCAGGCATACAATGAGAAAGCAATGTCATATCAGCTCGCTCTGCTAACTCTTTAGGCAATGGAACTGATTTACCTAAAATATCTTCAACCACTTCTTTAAATTTAGCAGGATGTGCCGTACCTAAAAATAGTCCATATTCACCCTCTTGTAACTGATCACGCAGTGCTCGATAAGCAATTGCACCATGAGGTTCAGATAAGTAACCTTTTTGATCAAGTTCACAAACAGTTTGCTTAGCAACTTCATCCGAAACAGTAGCATGACCGAGTGATTTAAGATCCCATCCCTCACGCTTATAAATCTCTTCGATACGTGGCCAGTTATTTGGTTGGCTTACATCCATTGCATTCGATAATGTTGCAATGGTTGTGTGAGGTTCCCATTTACCGGTTTCTAAATAACGAGGTACTGTATCATTGGCATTCGTTGCGGCAATAAAGCGTTTAATAGGTAATCCCATTGTTTTCGCAAGTAGACCTGCTGTTAAGTCACCAAAATTGCCACTCGGCACAGAAATAACCAGCTGTTCACGTTGGGTTGATGTGAGTTGTGCAAAAGCTTCAAAATAGTAACAGATTTGTGCTAATAATCGGCTAATATTAATTGAGTTAGCGGAGTTTAAACCGATTGTTTTTTTCAAATCTTCATCATCAAATGCTTTTTTAACTAAGGCTTGACACGCATCAAAGTCACTTTGAATAGCAATTGTATGTATATTATCACCTAAAGTACAAAATAACTTTTCTTGTAATGGACTAATTTTACCTTCTGGGTATAAAATCACGACGCGAATATTTGGTAAATGATAAAACGCATGAGCAACGGCCGCACCAGTATCGCCAGAAGTAGCAGTCAAAATAGTAATTTTTTTGTCAGCAGCGACTTGCACTAAAGCTTGCGCCATAAAGCGTCCACCAAAATCTTTAAATGCTAATGTTGGTCCATGATATAGTTCTAATGAACCAATGTCTGCTTCCACAGAAGTTACTGGAGCAGGGAATTGAAATGCATTTTTAACAAGTCTATGCATATCATCACAGCTAATCTCATCACCAATAAAAGCAGATAAGATCTTGGCACTTCGAGTAATAAAATCAAGTTTTAATAACGACTCAATTTCGGATGATGAAAATTTAGGTAATTGTTGAGGAAAGAATAAACCTTGCCCTCTTCCTAATCCTTGTTGAACTGCTTGTGCAAAGCTAACTTGCTGGGAATGATCTTTTAAGTTATATAATTTCATAATATTTTCCGGTTATCTTTATGCTGTAATATTTCACTCTTCGTAATATCAACTTGTTGAATAATAGTTGGCAATTTTGTTATATTTAACTCTACTTTTTATAGTAAACATTAAATAACTCTTGTTCCTTGAGTATCAATTTTACAAATATGAGTAAAACCTTCATCATTTTGCAAATAATATTTTTTAAGTAATAATTCAATTTGCTGAGCTGTTTCAAGTTTATCTGCAATCACAAATATTGTTGGCCCTGAACCTGAAATACCCGATGACAAAGCACCAAGTTGCTTAACCCGTTTTTGAGTTTCATCAAAATTAGGTAATAATTGTTTACGATAAGGCTCAGCAATATTATCAAAAAGCATTGTGGCAGCCAGCTTAGGTTGTTTGGTATAACAAGCATGCAAAAATCCCCCCACATAGCGACCATGTGCTACACAATCAGACCTTTGATATTGAGCAGGTAAAATTGCACGTGCTTCAGCCGTTGATACCTTTATACCTGGATAAGCCATCACCCAATACCAATCATCAAAATGCGGAATCGACTCACTAATAATACCCATCTCATTAAGAATAAGTTGCATCCCACCTAAATAGCATGGCGCAACATTATCATAATGCACACTGCCCGAAATACGACCTTCAAGTTCTCCCATCATGGATAACATTTCAAATTCATTAAAAGGTTTATCAAAAAACTCATTTAATGCAACCAATGCACCAACTACTGAGCACGCACTTGAACCTAAACCAGAGCCAATTGGCATATTTTTTTCAAGAGTCATACTAACAGGTAAAGTTTTACCCATTGCTTGACAAAATCGCTGCCAACATTGAAATACAATATTACATTTTGGATCACGTGGTAGCTTTTTGACAAATTGACCTTTGCTAGTAAGGGAAAATTCGTTAGCAGATTTAACTGTAATACAGTCGCCAAGCATAGCACCACTAATCGGGCTAATTGCTGCGCCCAATATATCAAAACCAACACTAATATTAGCCATTGATGCAGGCGCATAAACAGTTAAAGATTTATGACTCATTTAACCTCCAATTTTACCTGATGTTGTACGTAAAATATCAGCAAAAACACCTGCTGCAGTAACATCATTACCAGCACCATAACCACGTAATACAAGAGGAATAGGTTGATAATAACGAGTATAAAAAGCTAAGGCATTTTCGCCATTTTTGACTTTATAAAGAGGATCTTCGCTATCGACAGCTTCAATTCTAACACTGCATTGATGGTTTTCTATGCTACCCACATAACGTAGAACTTTACCTTCTTTTGCTGCTTGTTCAGATTTTGCTTTAAACTGTGCATCTAACTGCGGTAATTTAGCCATGAAATCATCAATGCTACCTTGTGCATATTCAAGAGGTAATACGGACTCGACATTGATTTGATCCAATTCTAATTGTAAACCTGATTCTCTAGCTAAAATAAGTAACTTTCTAGCTACATCGGTTCCAGATAGATCGTCTCGAGGATCAGGTTCAGTAAAACCTTTCTCTTTAGCCAATTTAGTTGCTTCAGATAGTGACATGCCTTCGTCAAGTTTACCAAATATAAAAGAAAGCGATCCAGATAGAATTCCCGAAAACTTGATTAACTCATCACCTGCATTAAGTAGATTTTGAAGATTTTCAATTACCGGTAACCCAGCCCCTACATTGGTATCATATTGGAATTTACGCTTACTTTTTGCAGCTTCTTGGCGTAAGCGTAAATAGTAGGCCATTGAGCTAGTATTTGCTTTTTTATTTGGTGTAACGACGTGAAAGCCATTAGCTAAAAAATCAGCGTATTTGTCAGATACTTCGCTACTAGAAGTACAATCAACGAGAATCGGATTAAGTAATCGATTAGATTTGGCAAACTCAATAATACTATCTAATGAATATTTAGTATCACTCTGTTTGATTTGATCACGCCAATTACTAAGATCAATACCGTCTCTATTGGTTATGCTGTGTTTAGAATTAAACAAACCACATACTCGCAAATCAATCTGTTTGTTTTTAAGCCATTTCTGTTGACGTCCGATTTGGTCGACAAGCGCACCACCAACCCCACCAACACCAATAACAAAGACATCAAGCATTTTATCAGTACCAAATAACATCTGATGCGCAACACGAACGCCCATTACAGCAACATCATTATCAACTACAACTGAAATTGAGCGTTCAGATGAACCTTGTGCTATAGCAACAATATTAATATTAGCTCTGGCTAATGCTGTAAAGAAATTAGCTGATAAACCACGTAAGGTTCGCATGCCATCACCTACTACAGAGATAATAGCAAGCCTTTCAATCACCTCGATCGGTTCAAGTAATCCATCTTTTAATTCTAAGAAAAATTCATCACTTAAAGCTTCTTCTGCACGATAAAGTTCTGTTTGTGGCACACAAAAACTAATGCTGTATTCAGATGATGATTGAGTAATAAGTACAACTGAAATGCCAGCATAAGACATCGCAGAAAAAACACGTGCCGACATACCAACCATACCTTTTAATCCAGGACCTGAAACATTGATCATTGCCATGTTATTTAAATTGGTAATACCTTTCACAGGTGTGGTTGAGTCAACAATATTAGCACCAATTAATGTGCCTGGCGCATCAGGATTATTTGTATTTTTGATTAAACAAGGAATCTGAAATTGGGCAATAGGTAAAATAGTTCTTGGATGAAGCACTTTTGCTCCAAAATATGAAAGTTCCATCGCCTCTTGATAAGACATTGTTTTTAGTAATTTGGCATCTGGTACAATACGGGGATCACAAGTATAAACTCCATCAACATCGGTCCATATTTCACAGCTATTTGCTCTTAAACAAGCTGCTAATACGGCTGCAGAATAATCAGAACCATTTCGTCCAAGCACAACTAATTCACCTTTTTCATTACCGGCAGTAAAACCAGGCATTAGAATAAAATTGTCTTGTGGAATGTGCATTTCAGCAATTCGATGAGTTGATTCAGGTATATCAACAGTCGATTCTAAATAATCACCTTCTGCAATAAGCATAGCAACAGGATCTATTACCGTGATCGTATGGCCTCTTGCTTTGAGAAGTTCTTGCATAATAGCAATTGATAGCTTTTCTCCACGACAAATAATTGATGCATTGATACTATCAGGACATTGACCGAGTAAACGGATACCCTCAAGTAATTGCTTAACATGATTTAATTCATTAAGAGCAAAATGCTTCATCTCTTCATAAGCAAAATTAGGTTGAGCTTTTGCAAGACCTGCTAATAGATCTGCAAATATCTTTTCAGCATCATAAATGTTACTTTTGATATCTTGCCCAGCAACCGTTTTTTCAACCATGGCTACTAAATGGTTGGTAATTTTAGCAGGTGCCGATAAAACAGTAGCGATTTGCTCTTGTTTAGCATTATTTTCAATAATTTCTGCAACTCGCAAAAAGCGTTCTGCGTTAGCAACAGATGTTCCTCCAAATTTTAAAACTTTCATATCACACCTTACTTATTATCTTAGTTTATGCCCATTACTATCTATAATTATAGTTTTTAGAACTTATTTATAGGTATCAAAAATCTTGTAGTCTTATCATGCTAATTCTATTTTTAATTTTTTGCACAGGTTAACTTCTTTATTTCCATGCAAAATAAAAACCCGCCTTTAGGGGGCGGGTTTTTTAATATTTATTGAAAAAATCAACCCGCCCTAGATCGCATAATAGTACCTAAGGTGCTAATAATTCCTGTCATACTAACTAAAATTATCATGATTTTCCCTAAAAAATATTTAATTAAACTAAAAACAAAACAGCCCAACATTTTCATGTCAGGCTGTAATTTTAAAAAACCTTTTTGCTATTTTCGTATTCATTAACAACTTTATTCAATGCTTGATATATGCACTTTTCATCTTGTTTTTTTAATGCTTCATCTAAAATATTAAGATACGATAACATTAGCTTTTGATTATCTTCGGCAAATTGCGGCGATACTTCTTGATCTTCATATAACATAACATATGTACGAGCAAATCCAAAAATCAGAAAATAAACCGATGCATTTTTTGGATCTTCTTGAATTAGTGCTCTCATTGCCTTTCTTAGCTTTACATAACTATCAGTACCAGGCAAACTTGTCGCAAATGTTTTCGTTACTTCAGAAAATGTCATTGCCATAAACCTCAATCAAAATCACAAGAAGAAAGAATAACAACCCATTAGCATAAGTGCAAGTCTATTTTGTTTGCCAAACAAATTTTTTTAATTTCTACTAAAAATCAACAGAAAAAAATTAATAAAAAAGTTATCTTATTTGGCCTCTTTACAAACAGACAATCCTGCCGATGCTTGTGCAACAGGCATTATTTCAATTGAGTTGACATTAAAATGATTTGGTGTATTAATTAACCAAGAGACAGTATTAGCTATATCTTCGGGAGTAATAAATTCAACACCTTGATAAACCTGTTCGGCCTTCTGGTTATCGCCATGAAAGCGAACATTTGAAAACTCTGTACCACCACATAATCCCGGTTCGATATTAGTAACTCTAACCTTTTTCCCTAATAAATCGGTACGCAGATTAGCACTAAATTGTTTAACAAAAGCTTTAGATGCACCATAAACATTTCCGCCTTTATAAGCATAAGTACCAGCCACAGATCCAAGATTAATAATATAACCAAAATTGCGCTCAACCATTTCTGGTAAAATTTGTCGAGTTAGATTTACTAGCCCAATAATGTTAGTTTCAATCATTGTTTCCCAATCGTTATAATCTGCTTCATAAGCAGGTTCTAAACCTAATGCTAGACCTGCATTATTTATTAAAATATCTATGGGCTTAAATTCATTTGGTAGTTGCAATAAAATAGTATTTACTGCATCTTTGTTAGTTATATCTAATGGTAATGAAAAGAAATTAGCACCTAATTCATCTGCAAGGTTTTGTAGTTTATCTGCACGTCTAGCTACGCCTACAACTTTATAACCATCTGCTATAAGCTTACGGCAGATAGCTTGCCCAAATCCAGAGGATGCACCAGTAACCAAAGCTATATTCATATTAAATCCCCTTATAAACTAAGTTAAAATTGGAGTATATTTCGATAAACGACTATATGCACAAACAAAAAGTAGTAAATAAAAATATACTGAAACACATAGTTACCTGAAAGTTTTTTACAAAAAACTATCTAATATCTATAAAAAAACCCGCTAATTAAGCGGGTTGATATTTAATACTTCATTTAGCTGGTTCTTCATCTTTTAGCGGAACAATTAATGTATCAATATGTGTATTATTGATAAGTTGACGAGCAGAAGACATTAACTTACTCCAAAAGTCCTGATGATGACCACACACGACAAGATCAGCGCCATATTCATGAATTGCTTCGATTAATACTTGGTCAAATTCACCATTCCCAGAAAGAGTATGGGCTATAGGATATCCCGCATCATTGGCTAGTTTATTTAATGCAATATGCGCATCTTCAGTAATTCGGTCTTTCATATCATTCATATTAATATCAACTAAACCAGTATAAAGATCAGAATAATTAATACCAACATGAATCAAAGATATTTGAGCATTATATGGCCTAGCCATAGAAACTGCTTTTTCGACAAGAACTTCACTTTCAGGTGATAAATCTACTGCAACTAATATGTGTTTATAAGCCATGATACATTACTCCTTCCAATTTAACGGTCAGATAAAACTACAAAATTGATACTCTCTTTTTACTACTAAATCAATTTTTGAGCAAGCCAAAAAAGTGACCCAGATAACAAAATTGAAATTGGAAGTGTTAAAATCCAAGTTAATGCAATATTTTTAATGGTCTTACTTTGAACGCCACCACCATCAACAATCATTGTACCTGCCACAGATGAAGAAAGAACTTGAGTTGTTGAAACAGGCATACCAGTATAACTTGCAATCCCAATTGATAAAGCCGTAGTGATTTGTGCAGACACGCCCTGTGCGTAAGTCATCCCTTTTTTACCAATTTTTTCACCAATAGTAATAGCTACACGACGCCATCCTATCATTGTTCCAATTGCTAGTGCTGAAGCTACCGAAATAATGATCCAAATCGGCGCATATTCAACAGTTTTAAGTAAATCGTTATTCAAAGATTTCAGATATTGTTTTTCCTCTGCTGTTACATTAGCTTGTTTAGCAACATGCGAAACAGTATCCGATAAACATAATAATATGCGTCTAGCTTGTGAACGTTGTTCAACTGTGAGTGATTCATAATTATTGATTTTATTAAATAAATTATGAGCAATACCCAGTGTGATAAATGAATGTGAATAGTCACAATGATACTTATTCAAATCGCCTTCTGGAATACTTGTATCTAATGCAGGTTGTTTACCTATTATCGTAGTTAGATCATCATTGTGAGTAACAAAGTACTCTCGAATATTATCAATAGCATTACGAGTGTTAGTAATATCATAGGTGGACGCATTCATATTAACAATAAAGCCAGCAGGAGCGATACCCATCAATACTAACATTAATAAACCAATACCTTTTTGTCCATCATTAGCACCATGAGAAAAACTCACACCTGCAGCAGAAATAATAAGCATTATTCGGATCCAAAAAGGTGGCTTTTTCTTACCATAAAGTTTTTCTCGCTGCTCTGGAGTCATAAAGATGCGTTCTCTTTTTTTACTACTCTTTTTACTTTGCCCTTTACGTGTCCAATACTTACGCAGACAAAAAATCATTAATCCAGCAATAACAAGACCAACTATTGGTGAAACAATCAAGGATAAAAAGATTTGAATCATCTTAGGAATATTAAGCGCATCAATAATTGATGTATCCATAACCAATGCATTTGCAAGTGCTACGCCAATAATAGAACCAATTAAAGTATGTGAACTTGATGCAGGAATACCAACAAACCAAGTACCTAAATTCCAAATGATTGCTGCAAATAAAATAGAAAATACCATAGCAAGCCCATGAGTAGAGCTTACATTAAGTAATAAATCAGTTGGTAACAAATGCACAATGGCATAAGCCACACTAAGCCCACCAAGTAGTACGCCAAAGAAATTAAATACTCCGGCCATAAAAACGGCAAGTTGTTCTTTCAATGCCCTTGTATAAATAACAGTGGCAACAGCATTAGCAGTATCATGAAATCCATTAATAGCCTCATAAAAGAGTACAAAAAGTAAAGCTAAGACTAATAATATAATGGTTGAAAATTCTAAATCAGCAAATAGATGAAACATAATATATCTTTCTGTTGTTAATTAGCGCCACTATTATCCTTGAGAATAAGCTAATGAGCAAAACAATTTTTTACATTTTTCGTTTAGCATAACGTGCAGCCAAAAAAGCACAAATCATTAATTGGATTTGATGAAAGATCATTAAAGGTAGGATCAAAATACCCATCATCGACATGGGGAAGATAACACTTGCCATTGGAATACCACTTGCTAGGCTCTTTTTTGAACCACAAAATACAATTGTGATTTCATCTTGTTTGCTAAAACCAAAAAATCTTGCACTATAAGTGGTAATAAATAAAACTATAACTAACAAAATAATTGAGAAAAATATAATATTTAACAAAGATAAAAAACCGACTTGCGACCATATACCATTAACAACTGCATCACTAAACGCGACATAAACCACTAATAAAATCGACAAACGATCTGTTTTAGAAATAATATTTTTATACTTATCTACCCATTGACCAATAAAACGTCTAGATAAATGCCCGACAACAAAAGGCAACATCAGTTTCAGCATAATAGAGGTAATGGCATCAATTATGTTCATTGATGCCGAGGTTTGAGTATGTATTAACAATCCAACTAAAAGCGGGGTAATAAACACCCCCAATAACGTTGATGCTGAGGCACTGCAAATAGCTGCTGCCACATTACCTTTAGCTATTGAAGTAAATGCTATTGCAGACTGCACTGTTGCTGGTAAAACACAAAGATAAACAAAACCTAAATAAATATCGTGCGATAAAAAAGTGGGCACTAGTAACTGCATCATCATGCCTAAAACTGGGAATATTACAAATGTAGTTGTAAATATTAACAAATGTAATCGCCAATTTTTAATACCAGAGACAATCGCTTGAAAAGAAAGTTTTGCACCATGCATAAAAAATAGCAAGCCAATAGCAAAAGTTGTAAGGTATTCAAAAACCGTTTTAGCCTGTCCTTCACAAGGAAAAAAGCTAGCTGTAATCACAACACAAATTAGAATCAATAAGAATGAATCAATCTTAACACGTTGAAATATATTCATGATTTTTAATATCTTTGATTAACAAGAATAAAAAAATCGCCACAAAAGTGGCGATATACAAGAAAGATAAAATTTATTCTAAGAAACTACGAAGCACATCAGATCGACTTGGATGACGTAATTTTCTCAGCGCCTTAGCCTCAATTTGACGAATACGTTCACGAGTTACATCAAATTGCTTACCAACTTCTTCTAGCGTATGATCTGTATTCATATCAATACCAAATCGCATACGTAACACTTTCGCTTCTCTAGGCGTTAATCCTGATAAAATATCGCGAGTTGCGCTACGTAAACTCTCAGAAGTCGCCGCATCTAGCGGTTGCTCAAGAGCTGTATCTTCAATAAAATCACCTAAATGCGAATCTTCGTCATCACCAACTGGTGTTTCCATCGAAATTGGCTCTTTAGCAATTTTAAGCACTTTACGAATTTTATCTTCAGGCATTTGCATGCGTTCAGATAACTCTTCAGGTGTTGGTTCACGACCGATTTCCTGTAACATTTGACGTGAAATACGATTTAACTTATTAATTGTTTCAATCATATGTACCGGAATACGAATTGTCCTTGCTTGGTCAGCTATAGAACGAGTAATCGCTTGTCTTATCCACCAAGTTGCATAGGTTGAGAATTTATAACCACGACGATATTCAAATTTATCAACTGCTTTCATCAAGCCAATATTACCTTCTTGGATAAGATCTAAGAATTGTAATCCTCGGTTGGTGTATTTTTTCGCAATAGAAATAACTAGTCGTAAGTTAGCTTCTACCATTTCTTTCTTAGCTCGACGCGCTTTAGCTTCGCCAATAGACATACGTCGATTAATATCTTTAATTTGCTCAATAGAAAGACTTGTTTCAGTTTCAATTTGTTGTAACGAATCAACTTGAGCAGCAATTTGAGTTTCAAAATCTTTTAAATTAGCCGCAAAAGCACCTTTCGATGATAAAGCTTTCTTAAACCAATCCATGCTATTTTCATTACCAGTAAAATAAGTCATAAATAGTTTTTTCGGCATTTTGCATTTTTCAACACAAATCCTCATAATAACACGTTCATGAGTTCTAACACGCTCCATCATGCTTCTCATGTTATTAACAAGAATATCAAACTGTTTAGCAACTAAACGGAATTGTTTAAATATTTCTGATAGATTTTCGATCTCTTTTTGTGCTTTTTTATGAGCACGACCATATTTTTTAATAGCATCAGACGTTTTATCATGTTGCTCTTTTAATTCGGCAAATTTAGCTTTAGCAACTTCGGGATCGATAGAAACATCATCATCAGTTGATGCCTCGTTTTCATCATCCTCACTATCATCATCGCTATCATCGATTTCAATTTCGGTTTCACTAACGTCTAAATCTTCAGGTAACTCTTCAACAACTTCTTCAGCATTTGGATCAACAAAACCTGTAATCAAATCAGATAAACGAACTTGTCCACTTTCGATTAAATTATATTGCTCTAAAAGATAAGTTATAGCTTCTGGATATTCGGATACCGAAGTTTGAACTTGATTAATACCATCTTCAATACGCTTAGCAATATCGATTTCGCCTTCACGCGTTAACAGTTCAACCGCTCCCATTTCACGCATATACATACGAACAGGATCGGTTGTTCTACCAATTTCTGACTCAACATTAGATAATACTAATGCTGTTGCAGCTTCAACGGCCTCTTCATCAGGGACATTATCTGAAAGTAATAACTCATCAGAATCTGGGGCTTCTTCAAGAACTTGAATCCCCATATCATTAATCATTTGGATAATATCTTCAATCTGATCTGAATCAATAATCTCTTCAGGCAAGTGATCGTTGACATCAGCATAGGTCAGGTATCCTAGCTCCTTACCTCGAATGATTAGGAGTTTTAACTGTGATTGAGAATTTTGCTCCATAAAGGTATCCATTTTAGTTATTTGGTCATTTATATTATGCATGTAGAACAATATCTGGAATCTACACGTACTCTATATATTTAGTCTTTTTTTGATAAAACAAGTATTAAAGTCGCCAATTCTTTTTTCTCTGCGATGCTTAAACCGGAGACTCTCTCTTTTGCGATTAGTTCATCTTGCCTCTGGGCGAGTATATTATCATATAACTCTTTTAAAGTATGTGAAAAAATTGAGCCTATTTCACCATCTTGATAATGACACTCCCATGTGGATAAACGATTCAACTGCTTATAAAACGGTCTATCCATACACTCTATTAATATTTGTGCAGTAGTTATATTGGGATAACGTTGACATAGTTCAAGTAATTCAACAAAAATCTCGATCCCAGCCATTTTAACCTGGCGAATCACATTTATATCAGAAACTTGCTCAGCAAGATTAGGATATTGAAGTAATAAACCAATTAAAACTCGCATCGTTGTTAATTTCATTTGTGATGTAGGTGCTTTTTCATTTGCCTTTTCATCACGTTGGGAACGATTTTCTTGAATTAATTGTTCTAATTGAGATACATCAAGTAAACCTAAATAATTACCGAGCTTCTGCAATAAATTTAATCTAAAGGCTTTCGCCTTAATTTGATCAAGTAGCGGTAAAGCTAGCGAGCTCAATTTCGCTTTTCCTTCAGCCGTTTTTAAATCAACCTGTTTCAAAAGTTCATCAAATAAAAATTTCGATAAATTTGAAGATTCATTTAAATATTTTTCAAAATTATCCTTACCGACTTTACGCACAAAACTATCAGGATCTTCATCTTGAGGTAAAAAAGCAAAAGTAATTTTCTTACCATCGATTAAGCAAGGTAATAAAACATTAAGTGCCCGCCAAGCAGCGCTTCGCCCAGCATTATCGCCGTCATAACAAAATATTACCGAATCGGTTGCTCTAAATAATAATTTAATATGCTCCTCTGATGTAGCCGTACCTAAAGCAGCAACAGCATAATCAATGCCATATTGAGCAAGCGAAACCACATCCATATAGCCTTCAACCACCATCAATTGCTGAGGATTACGATTGACTTCTAGCGTTTCATAAAGTCCATAAAGTTGAAAGCCTTTATGAAAAATAGGGGTTTCTGGTGAATTAATATATTTTGCAGAATCATTAATGATAGTTCGTCCACCAAACGCGATAACATTGCCTTGTCTATCACGAATAGGAAACATGATTCTTCCACGAAAACGGTCATATTGATTACCCCTATCGTGGCTGACTTGCATGCCGGCTTGTTCATAAAGTGCTTCTTCAGCTTTTGTTTTAACCACACTTTGTGAAGTTAAACGCCACTCATTAGGCGCAAAACCAATTCTATACCGTGCTATAATTTCTGCATTGAGTCCCCGTTGCTCAAGATATTTTTGAGCATCAGTAGATGTAGATAATGCTAATTGTTGCTGATAAAAATCGGTGATTTTGCCCATCAAAGTATATAGATCTCGACGTACATTTCTAGATTCAATGTGCTTTGATTGATCAATTTGATTTTTATCGTTATCAATATAAGGGACACGAATCCCTTGCAAGCTAGCTAACTCTTCAATAGCCTCAGGAAAAGATAACCGCTCATATTGCATTAAAAAATTAACAACAGATCCTGACGCTCCACATCCAAAACAATAAAAGATCTGTTTTTTCTCATTAAGAGAAAAAGAAGCTGTTTTTTCATCATGAAAAGGGCAACAACCAAAATAATTATTCCCCTTTTTTTTCATTTTAACCCGTTTACCAATCACATCAAGAATGTTAGTTCGAGCAGTTAGATCCAAGATAAAATCGCGAGGAATAAGACCTTTCATGATAAAACTTTAACCAATTATGGTGTTATAAAAAGACAACAAGCCGTATCAAAATACGGCTTGTTAGAATTCTTTATATCAAAAAGATAATAAATTGATTTTTAATATCAATTTTAATTTTCAGTATAAATAATCTTAAAATATTAATATAAGCGAGTACGACGAGCGTTTTCTCTTTCTAATTTTTTAGCATGACGCTTAACAGCTGCTGCTTTAGCTCGTTTACGAATAGTTGTTGGTTTTTCGTAAAATTCACGATTACGAACTTCAGCTAAAATTCCTGCTTTTTCACAAGAACGTTTGAAACGACGTAACGCTACATCGAAAGGTTCATTTTCACGTACTTTAATTACTGGCATGTGCCTCTCACCTCAAATTTGTTTAATATCACAAGGGATTAAAATTAGTGCGCAATTTTACCCTCAATCGATATATGTTGTAAAGTAAAAAATAGAATTATTACAAGATAACAAATTAATTTGCTAATAAGCATATAGAGTCAGATAATAAATCAAACCTAATTGAGAATAAACAGGAGTATTTCATGCCATCATTAATTACTGGTCAATATCCAAAGCGCCGCCTACGCCGTAATCGTGCCCATGACTTTAGTCGTCGTATGGTTGCAGAACATAGTTTGACGGCCAACGATCTAATTTATCCGGTTTTTATTGTTGAAGGAAATAATATTACTGAATCAATTACCTCGATGCCAAACGTTAATCGAATGAGTATTGACGTATTGTTAAAAGAAGCGGAACAAGTAGCTAAACTAGGAATTCCTGTTCTTTCACTATTTCCCGCTATTGAACCATCAAAAAAATCTTCATTAGCACAAGAAGCATATAACGAAAATGGATTAGTACCAAAAGCTGTTCAAGCATTAAAAAAAGAAATTCCAGAGCTCGGTGTACTAACTGATGTCGCACTTGATCCATATACCACGCATGGACAAGATGGCATTATTGATGAACAAGGGTATGTACAAAATGATATCTCTGTTGAAACGCTTGTTAAACAAGCATTAATGCAAGCTCAAGCAGGTGTAGATATTATTGCACCAAGTGACATGATGGATGGACGCATTGGAGCAATACGTAACGAACTCGAAAAGCACGGTTTTTTTAACACACAAATTATAGCTTATTCTGCAAAGTACGCATCAAGTTTTTATGGTCCTTTTCGTGATGCTGTCGGTTCTGCGAAAAATATTAAAGGTGGCAATAAAAAAACTTATCAACTCGATCCAGCTAATAGTAACGAAGCATTACAAGAAATCTATCAAGATTTAAGTGAAGGTGCAGATATGGTCATGGTTAAACCTGGTATGCCTTATCTTGATATCGTTCGAAGAGTTAAAGACACCTTTGCTGTCCCAACTTTTGCTTATCAAGTTTCTGGCGAATATGCTATGTTAACAGCGGCAATTCAAAACGGTTGGTTAGATGAAAAATCAGCAATTATGGAATCTTTACTTTGCTTTAAACGTGCTGGTGCCGATGGCGTATTAACCTATTTTGCCAAACAAGTAGCCGAATGGTTGCATCAACAAAAATAATATTTTTTGAAATACTGCTCTTTTCAAATTGGAAGGAGCATTTAATTACCTATCTAGATTCTCATATTCATCAAATCATATTATTTAATAGCAATTTTTCACATCTTTTTAATTCACCAGTATAAGAAATTTATAGATAAACATTAATTATCATATTCATACTTGGACAATTATTGTACTTTACTAGAAAATGTAAAAAAGTTTCAGGAAAGCTATATGTTTATGTAAAAATCTGATAATATTTACGAGGATAAGCGATAAGGGAATAAAAAATGATTTATGAACTCGTACCAAACGAATTACATGATGAATTTAAAGCTTTTCATCATGACCTAGAAAAAATAACATCGCAACATGTGCAATCTTGTCCCTTCTGTAAAAAAACTGAATTCTATATAATTCGTTCAAAACCTAATAAAACATATCGTTGTAAAGACTGTCATAAATATTTTACCGTTTCAACCAATACTCCTTTCTATCGTTTAATGCCCTATAATTGGTTAGAGTTTATTTTTACCAACCGAATAAATAAAATGGGCTATAAAGAAATTGCGGACAGACTCGAAACATCGCTCGAAAAAGTTATACGACGGGATCGAGCTATTATTAACTATCTTCAAAGCTATTACCCATCATTACATAACTGGTATACACATCAAAAACAAACAAAACTAATGCCATCTTTAGCGGAACAATACAATACCATTAAAGCTAAAGTAACTGCCTTATTGAATGAACAAAATCCAACTTGTAAACACTGTGGATCTAACGAAACCGCCAAAATTGGTTCTCGCACTTGCTATCGCTGCAAACGGTGTCGACATAGCTTTAGTCTTTTAAGCAACACTAGTTTAAACCGTATACCAAAACCTGAATTATGGCTACAATTCATTGAGTTACTTGTTTCTGGGGCTAATAACTCACAAATAGGAAAAGCTTTAAATTTACACAATGATACAGTACGTAAATGGCGCTCTGCTTGGTACTATATGATGAAAGATTGGCAATGTGAAGCACTTGCAGTATGGTGCAAAAATAAATAAGAAAACAGGATAAAAGGAAAATAGAACTATGAGAAAAAATAATTTATTTTTATATACGTGCATAATTAGCAGTACATTACTAATTAACGGTTGCGATGATAAAAAAACATCTGACAAAAAAAACTTACCACAACTACCAACAGCAGTTATTAATAGCTACCTTTTCCATACTGAGCCAGAGCTATTACCATTTAGTAAAATGATTAAACAACAGCATATTCAAGGCTCATCAACTAAGATAATTAACTACAATGACAAAGGCTTTGTAGCTAATTATGATTTAGAAGGGCTACATGGCGAAATTAACTACGACACAGCTAAATATAGCTACGGCATAGGCGATACCAGAAACGTTTACGATATTACCTTTGATTCTTCACAAAATATACTAGGTATGAAAAACAATGAAAATGATATCGTCGCAAGTTCAGAGTTCGATGAACAAGATCGTTTAGTTGAAACAACTTTATCGCATTTTGCAGAAAATAATATCATTTTTAACAGCAAAATTATTTATGACAACAATCGTGTAGAACTCGTGTTATATAATGCCTATATTCCTGTAGATGAAAAAACAAAATTCCCTGTGTTGGCTCAAGAAAAAGAATTTGTATATAACGCAAATAATCAATTAGAAAAAACTATTATCAAAACCTTTAAATTATCATCAAATGGAGACATCATCATTAATGATAAAAACGAACAAGAGGTAGAACTAATAGAAACTTGTACTTATTCAGATTATAATCCAAACAGTGATTGGACTAAAGCTGTGTGTATTACAACAGGTGACGAATCAAAAACAGTTAATCTAACAAGAACAATTCAATATAATTAGTCATTGCCATATTCATCATATTCGCGGCAAAGTATA
Organism: Gilliamella sp. Imp1-1; assembly: GCF_001690415.1. NCBI lineage: Bacteria > Pseudomonadati > Pseudomonadota > Gammaproteobacteria > Orbales > Orbaceae > Gilliamella > Gilliamella sp. Imp1-1. The sequence continues at coordinate 8,955 of NZ_LZHK01000062.1, read as the reverse complement.
ATTGTATCCTCAATTAAGCGTCTAGCAATGGTGCCATACTCAGGAATTTTAGGTAACTCTGTATAATGGTACCAATTTGCTTCAATGAGTTCGTTTTTATCTATCACTATTTCACCGCTATCATAATCAGCTAAATAAGCCATCATTAATGAATTTGGAAATGGCCAAGGTTGAGATCCAACATAACAAATATTTTTAATTTTTATTTTTGATTCTTCAAATACTTCTCGTTCAACAGCTGTTTCCATTGTTTCACCGATTTCAGTAAAACCAGCTAAAACGGTATATAAGTTATCCTGATTATGCCTAACATGCTTTGCTAATAAAATTTTATTATTATGACGAATAGCCACAATAATAGATGGTGAAATTTGTGGATAATAACGCTCTTTGCAGTGATCGCATAGACAACACCATTCCGTGCTACTGATATACATCTCATGCCCACAATATCCACAATATTTGTGGGAACGATAAAACTCAGAAAGTTGCACTGCTCGACCAGCTAAATTAAATAATGATTGATCTGTTCTATCAAGTAACGAACGAACTGAACTCATCGCATTTTTCATTTCATCACAAATCAGCCAAGCTGTTTGCCCATTCCATTCACCTATTGGTTGAGCTAGTTTATTGATAAAACCAAATTCATCAGCACGCCCAACAGGAACTTCACCATTAGGTAGCCATAATCGTCCATTAGCACTTACAAACCAATAACCTTTTTCATTACCTATTAAATTAAATTGTTGCTGTATATTCATATTATTAACACCAAAAATAAAAACAAAAAAGGAGGATTATTCCTCCTTTTAATCAATACTATTTCTTTTTCTTCTCGTGAAGTCCCTTTTTCTCAAGCTCCCAATAGATAATGCGTTGCTGAGCAATCGTGAATAAGTTACTAATAATATAATATAAAACTAGACCTGATGGGAACCATAAGAAAAACAACGTAAAGATTAATGGCATATAAGTCATTAATTTTTGTTGTAGTGGATCGGTAACAGGTGTTGGTGACATTTTTTGAATTAAAAACATACTGACACCCATTAATAAAGGTAAAATATAGTAAGGATCTTGCGCTGATAAATCATAAATCCAAAGTGCAAATGGCGCATGTCGTAGTTCAACTGTACTACTTAACATATAGAACAATGATAAAAAAATCGGCATTTGGATAATTAATGGCAAACAACCACCTAATGGATTCACTTTTTCTTGCTTGTAAAGCGCCATTGTTTCTACACTAATTTTTTGCCTATTATCGCCATAACGCTCTTTTAAAGCTTGTATGCGAGGCTGTAATAACTTCATTTTCGCCATTGAACGATACTGAGCACGAGTTAATGGGAATAAAATACCTCGAACAATAAATGTGATAACAATAATTGAGAAGCCCCAGTTACCAACAAAACTCTGAATAAACTTTAACAAATAAAACAACGGTTGTGATAAAAACCATAACCATCCATAATCAACAACTAAATCAAGATGATTGGCTGTTTCTTTCAATTGGCTTTGAATTTCTGGTCCTAACCATAATTTTGCTCCAATAATTTGTGAACTCCCCGCAGGAATAACTGCTGATTCACTTTTGAAACCAATTGTTGCTTGAGAATTATTAGCCGTTGCACGAGAATAAAATAGATTATTTTTATCCTGTACTGGTACCCATGCGGAAGCAAAATAGTGCTGCAACATCGCAATCCAACCCGTTTGAGTCTCAACCGATAAAGCTTTATCTTTGATATTATCAAAACTGTATTTACTATAATTAGAACTAGAACTAGAGTAAACTGTACCACGGTATGCGCTTTGTCCTAATCCACTACCACCTTCGGTTGGAATATCATCAGGTAATTTAATTGTTTGTTTTAATTGACCATACATGGCAACATCAACAGGTGCACTGCTTTGGTTATTAATATCATACTGAACATCAATAGAATAACTACCACGGTGTAATATATAGTATTTAGTATAACTTACACCATTAACTTGATAATTAAGAGGAACACGCAATTCATCTTGCCCATCAGCTAAAACATATTCTGACTTTTCAGTTTGATAGACTGGACGTTTTGATCCTTGAGTTGCATTATCAGGACCATCCTTACCTGTTAATCCGCTTTCAGCAACATAAACAAAATCTGGACGAGATGTTAATAATTGGAAAGGCGTACCAGAATGAAGCGTTTGCTCATATTTCAATAATTGTGCAGCCTGAACATCCCCACCATAAGTATTAATAGTGAGTGACAGCACATCTGATTTTACAGTAATTGTTTTACCTACTGCACCAGCTATTGAGCCATCATCACTTTGTTGTGTTAATTGGTTTTCGATCGGGGGTTTAGGTGTGTGATCTTCTTCCCACGCTTTCCAAATAAAAAAAGATACAAAAAGTAAAGCAATGACTAAAATATTACGTTGAGATCCCATTAGTGTTTTTCTCTATTGGTTTTAATTTTTGGAGGAACAAAATCTTCTCCTCCTTCATGTAAAGGATGACATTTTAATACACGTTTAACGGTTAGCCAACCACCTTTTATTAATCCAAAGCGTCTCAGTGCAATTATTGCATACTGTGAACATGTCGGTGTAAAGCGACATTTAGGACCTAATAAAGGACTAATAAAACGTTGATAAACACGAACAAAAAACACAAAAACATTAACTATCATATAGTTAAATGCATAAATATGCTGTTTAATAATCAATTTAAATTTATTCAAGCCTCGTATTTGGCTATGATTCGTTGGCATAATTTATTCAGTGTTTCAACGAGTTGCTGATTATCTAAGTCGATAACTGGCTGTTTGGCCATTACAATAAAATCAATATTAGGAAATTGATGTTGATGAAGCCGAAAATACTCTTTAGCCAGTCGCCTTATACGATTACGCTCATGAGCTCGTTTCACTTGTTTTTTAGCTATAGCAAACCCTAACCGCATATGATTGTAGTTATTTTTTCGTGCAACTAAAGTTAAAAATGGAGAACCAGCCCGAATGGACTCTTGAAAGACATGATTGAAATCAAAGGGAGTTAACAACCGCAACTCCCGAGGAAAAGTGAACTTAATCACCCAACTTTAAATCAGCTAGCAACAGTTAAACGAACACGGCCTTTAGCACGACGGCGAGCAAGAACTTGACGACCGTTTTTAGTTGCCATACGAGCACGGAAACCGTGAGTTCTATTGCGTTTTAATACTGATGGTTGAAATGTGCGTTTCATGACGATTTATATCCAAATCTAATTATCAACAGGTTGCAGAGTAAAAACTCCACAGCATTAATTAAAGAGGTCGGAATTATAGTGCCTATTTTATTTTTCGTCAATGAGATTTTTACAGATAAATCCCATTAACCCTTAATTACCATACGATAAAATAAAATAGAATAAATAGATTATAAAATAATAAGTTATAACTAAAAAAACAATTAACTAATTCCAAAAAGTAAGTACTTGTTTACTTTTCTCACCACCGATTTCGCGCGCTAATTTAGGCACTAAATAACCAGATACTTGCTCAGCAAGCTGTTTCATTATTAATTTAGCTGAGTTATCATCAACTAGAAAATGAGCAGCTCCTTGTACTTTATCTAATAAATGAATGTAATAAGGCAAAATGCCAATATCAAAAAGTTTATTACTTAACTGAGCCAAAACATTGACATTATCATTAATATTTTTCAGTAATACACTTTGATTTAGCACAATCACATCACTCTTTTTTAAAAGCCCAATTGCGCCAGCAACTGCATTATCAATTTCATTTGGATGATTAATGTGAGTAATTACTACAATTTGCAACCTACTTTCAACAAATAACCGACAAAGTTCAGGCGTTACTCGTGAAGGAATAACAACAGCCAAACGCGTATGAATCCGTAAACGCTTAACATGAGGGATTTTTTCAAGTGCATTAATCAAAAAAGCCATTTCGTGATCTTTTGCCATTAATGGATCACCTCCTGATAAAATAATTTCATCAAGTTCAGGATGATTTGCAATATATTCAAGCGCAATGGCAAGATTCTTTTTAGATCCTTGATTATCATGATAAGGGAAATGTCGTCTAAAACAGTAACGGCAGTTAATTGCACAAGCGGTCTTAGTGATCAATAATGCCCGATTGTGATACTTATGCAATAATCCAGGAATGGCATTATCTTGCTCTTGTAATGGGTCATGACTATACCCTTCAACTTTTAATAACTCCCTATCATCACAAAGCACCTGTAACAAAAGTGGGTCATTACTATTACCCTTTTCCATTCGATTAATAAAAGCCCTAGGAACTCGAAGCGGAAACGCCTTTTTTGCTTGTTGCATGCGGATTGAAATGGTATTGGGATCTAGTCCTAAACAGGAGTATAAAACGTTGATATCTGTCACAACATTGGCCAGATCAAAAATCCACTCATCTTTATTATTTGGTAGTTCAACTTTTTGCTGTATAATACGACTCATTTTTTGTAATTCAGAATTTTAGTTGGAGCTTTTATGGCATCTTATAGTACTAATGAGTTTAAAGCTGGTCTTAAAATAATGCAAGACGGCGAACCGTGTGTCATTGTTGAAAATGAGTTTTATAAACCAGGTAAAGGTCAATCTATTAATCGTGTAAAAATTAAAAAATTACTTTCAGGCAAAACTGTCGACAAAACATTCAAATCAGGCGAATCAGTTGAAGCCGCTGACGTTGTTGATATGAATTTAACTTATCTTTATACCGATGGTGAATTTTGGCATTTTATGAATAACGATACATTTGAGCAACTTTCGGCTGACGCCAAAGCGGTTGGCGACAATGCAAAATGGTTAGTTGATCAAGCGGAATGTATTTTAACTTTATGGAACGGCCAACCGATTGCAGTAACACCACCAAATTTTGTTGAACTTGAAGTAATCGAAACTGATCCAGGTTTAAAAGGCGACACAGCAGGAACAGGTGGTAAACCAGCAACATTATCAACAGGTGCAGTTGTTCGCGTGCCTTTATTTGTACAAATTGGCGAGATCCTTAAAGTAGATACCCGTTCAGGTGAATACGTATCACGCGTAAAATAAATTAACATTTATCGCAGAAAAAGAGAGGTTGCACTAACCTCTCTTGCTCATCTAAACAGCATAAATTTAATCTTACTGTTTTACGCCAATCCAATGATTAAAACCTTTTAAAATCTATCCAAATTTAATTATCAACACAATTTTTACATACCCAATAAAAAGTATAGTTTTAAGACAGCAACTAAATAAAATATCATTACTTTTCAAATATGTTAAAATTCAAATAAAATAAGATAGGGAAATAGAATGATAACAATTAATATGTTAACTCAGAATAAAAAGCTATCTGATTTTGAGGATGTAATAGAAATCTTTGATAAAATTTATGAATATATACCTTGCGAATCTGAGCTAAGCACAAAGCTGGATCGAAATGCCTTTTATGCTTTTGTTGTCATTCATACCATCAGCCACTGGCAAAGTGATGGTTGGTGTAATCTTTTATGGAATTATGCTACAGCAAAATATATCGTACTCGCAATGAAAGCGGTAAATTTACCACAAATTGCAGATGCTTTTGAACAAATAGAACAAACTTATCCCTTTTCCTATTCAGAATGTGAAAATGAAAAAGAATTATGTAGTTTAGCCAATTTTATTGAAAACCCACGGCAAAAGCGCAAATATATTTCTTCAGAAAGATTATTAGCCATTTCGGAAGAAGAACGTCAAACCTACTCAAAAAATTTTATCACTAAATTAAAAATATTAGATGATCTGGTTACACCTTTATGGGATTATCAAGCACCAGAACAGGAAGTCTGGCGACCTGTCATTCATTTTATAAATCAACATATACAAAAGTAATCTATAACGATCTAATCCCAAAAAAGTAAGGAGGGGCACAACCGACCATCTTAATTAATCTTTAATGGACAATATTTTGTGGTAAATTTGAACACATTCCCGAATATCCAAACTAAAATTATTTTACCTTTTCAGCGCTACACACTAATTTAGCAAGTGTTCCTTGTTGCTGATCTTGGGTGTAAATTGCCCAACAAGTTTTCAGCGAGGGATCAATAGGCTTTATCAGTTGTACTTTGTTATTATAGCTATAATTGCAGCTAGCCCAAAAGCTCAATTTATTGGTATCATTACTACCATCTAACAACCAAACTGCCTTATATTTTTTCCCATTTATTGTCGCTGGCTTAGGTTTTATTTGTTTTGCGGAATCGGCTGATTTTCCTGAATATACTTCTACTTGATTTAGTCGACGTAAAGAAGTACTGTGAGCAATATCTTCTGGCAAAATTAAACTATCAATTTTTTTCATATCATAGCCTTCTTCAGACACTTCCCAACCGTCAGGTACAACTTCTAAATCAGGTTTAGAATATTTTATTGTTACCGATTCGGGACAAACTATCTCTTCATTTGCGTTAACTGAATCACAAAAACTTGCCCCTATTATGGCTATTGTTGCTAAATTTAAAATTTTACTTTTCACGTTTTCTATTCCTAATTAATCGTATAAAAATAAGATGATTTTGACTAATTAACATCATCTTATTAAAAAAAATGCATTGACTATTAGCTATCCAAGCCAAGGTTATTTTTACTGTCTAATTTACTCACTGTGGAAACTTAAACTAACTTTATCATCACGTTTAATAAAAAGATTGTGGACCTTCATGTATTTTTTTATCGCAATTTAGTTTTACTTTCATTTTACCTTTTGCATCTTTTGAAGTTATTACCCAACAAGTTTTCATGGTCGAATCGATACGTTTTATCAGGCGAACTCGATTAAATGAATAAGAACAATTAAACCAGTAGCCAGTATCATTGGATGTATTATAACTAGTATCAACATGCCATGAATGTTTATATTTTTTACCGTTAATAGTAATTGTAAAAGGTATCATCTGTCCTAAATTCACTGGTTTACCAGAATATACTTCACCATCATCAACCTGCAAAAACTGATTTTTCTGTTCGAATATTTGCCACCCTTCAGGCAATATTTCTAGTTCCGTCGGAATGGATTTTACTTGAACTGAATCGGGGCAAGTTATCTCATAAATTGCGTTAACCGAAAAGGACATGCCAAACCCAGCTAATAATATTACTGTAATAGTAAAAATTTTATCTTTCATGTTAACTATTCCTTTTTAATCATAAAACGTAATTTTTATTGGAAGATAATATAACTTTTTTAATAAGTTAATTCATTAATTAACTGCATTATCTAATCGATTATTGATTAAGTATTATTACAAACCTAGGTTGTATTTTTAGTTTATTCTAGGGATTTTTAGTATTGTTATATTAGCAAACAAGATAATATCCTATCGTTAGAAAACTTTTCTTTGCTAGCTTAATTTAAATATAATCGCCTTCATCAATTAAGAAAGACAACGATAGTTAAGTGAACTAATTTAAGCTAACTAATAGTATTTATAGAATATGAGTTGTGACTATCAAGGCAGAAAATTACTTAAAAAATAAGCGATATATCTTACTTGTTGATAGATAATAAATGCACAAATTCAAGGCTCTATTCACACTAAACAGAGCCTAGAAACACTAATCAACAATCACTCGCCCATTCAAAGGTTGCGTTGGACGATTATTGTTGTGATGCATGATTGAGTGGAATTTTTCGATTTGTTCAGCAGATGCACTGCTTTCTTGTTCTAACACAATCCATCGAACGCCTTCAGTACAAGGTGGAGTTGTTAGTGAACCGCTAAAGCGGTAAAAATCCAATCTATTTGGCAATAAAGCCTTAATATCGACTGATTGAGATAATGTGGCGGTACTGCCTTCGTCTTCTGGCATTTGTTGCCAAGCTTTCGCTAATTCAGGATTAGGTTTTCCTTTATTAAACATCAAGGCAACAACCGTTAAGTCGCCATTTTTGTTTTTATAAACAAAATGAGCTTCCATCGGGAAGTATTTGCCTTTAATTTTATTTTCGCTTGGCGTATGAAAATGGAATTGTTGTAACGTAAACAGCTCGTTGTCAATTTCAAGCGTATTACCATCATTAACATTAACTTGAATTGTATGACCGTTATTGATGATTTCCTGCTTGCTTAGTTTGAACGTCAGTTTAAGTTTATCGTGGTGCGTTTTAAAAACATGTTCAATGTTAATTGGTGATTGATTTTTTCCTGTTTCGCAGGTTGAAAACTCTGGCGAAAGGTGTCCCCAATTTTCTGGATTATTTTCGCCTTCATAACCCCAATGGAGGGCAGGTTCTGTTGCAGCACAAGATAGACTGGTAACCATTAAAGCCACAATTATTGCATTAAATTTCATCTTGGTTTTACAGCTAGAAAGTGATTAGTGGAACCAAATTATACGCCACAAAAAATTACCTTACTAGAATCGTATATCATCACTTTTTAATATTTTTATAAAAAAAATGTTTGACATTTAAACAAAAAAGTAAGCTACAAAATAACCTGTTTTATTTGTTGCTAATTTTACTCAATATTTATTATGATAATATTTAATTATATTAAGTTATCATTGCTTTGGCATCATCAGTCAGAAGCTTTTTTGACTTTTAGTCATTAAAATACTAGCCTCGCAGGCTTTGCCAGCTCGGCGCCCCAACTTGCGCGGGGGCTTTATTCTTGTCTATATTGTCCCCTCACAAGCACCATAACCACCTTCCGCGCCCTAAGGATTAAGGACTGGAATGGCAACACATTTTCAAACAAAAAAATTAAGGGGTAAGTGTTTTTTAAATTCAACGGGAGGCAAGTAGCCTAACGAAGAATGTAATCGTTTATGATTATACCAATAAGCATAAGCCGAAAAAGCGCGTTGTAATTCAGCCGTTGAGTTGAAACGTTGGCCTTTTACAAATTCCGTTTTAATTGTTTTAAATGTCGCTTCCGCTACCGCATTGTCATA
>NZ_LZHK01000061.1:0-24844 GCF_001690415.1 Gilliamella sp. Imp1-1 | reverse complement strand
GGAGCCTTATAAAAGCTGGCAAAGAGGCACAAATGAAAACACCAATGGCTTAATACGTCAGTTTATACCTAAGTCAGCGGCCATTTCATTAGTTGACGACAAACAGATAAAGAAAATACAATATCTATTGAACACACGCCCAAGAAAACGGCATAAGTTTAAAAGCCCTGCCGATTTTTATTCTAAGGAGTTAAGACGAATTGCACTTCATGGTGTAATCTAGGCGTTGCTATTACCGAACCAATTAATAATATACCACTTAATACAAAATTGCTTTGCCATCCCAGATAATCAAAAAACAATCCGCCTATCGTTGAACCTATCGCAATTGATGATTGAATTACTGCAACCATTAGTCCTCCACCAATTTCTGCATCTTTGGGTAATGTTTGTGCTATCCATGCCCACCACCCAGTTGGTGCGGCCGTAGCAAACAATCCCCATAAACTGAATAAAGTAGCTACAGTCCAGATGTGACTACTAGTTAAAAATAAACCTATGATAATGACAGTCATTATTAAAGAAATCATCATTAGTGTTTGATAGAGTTTAGTTTTCAGAAAGGTTGCAATTACCATTGTTCCAATAAAACCAGCGACACCTATAGCAAGTAAAATTAAAGATAGATTAAAATTATCTACCTTAGCCACTGTTTCTAGAAAAGGGCGCACATAGGTGAATAAAGTAAACTGTCCCATGAAAAATAATCCACATGCCAGTAAGCCTATAGATAGAATTGGTTTTTTTAGCAGTTGAAGCATAGGCTTGTTAGGTTGATTTTCTTTATAGGTTTTCATAGTAGGCAGGCTAATGCATTGCCAAATAAATGCAAAAATAGCAAGGGGAATGATACAAATAAATGCTCCACGCCAGCCTATTGTTTCTCCTAAGTAGCTTCCCAGTGGTGCGGCTATAATTGTCGCAAGAGCATTTCCGGCATTGAAAATAGCCAGAGCCTTAGGTACTTGATGCTGTGGCACCAAACGAATAGCCGTTGCAGCTGACATTGACCAGAATCCACCGATAGCAATACCAATTAGTGCTCTTCCCAGAATATAAACCAAGTAATAGGATGCGATAGCGATAACTAGCCCGGATAAAGCCATTAAAAACGTAAGAAATAGTAACAGTAGTTTTCGATCTAAGTTTCCTGTAAGTTTATGAATTGTCAGACTAGTTAGTACTGCTAGTATACCTGATATAGCAATACCTTGACCCGCTTGTCCATCGGTAATTTGTAAATCTCTAGCAATAGGTGTAAGTAGGCTTACAGGTAAAAATTCTGAAGCAATTAATACAAAAACGCATAGCGTCATAGAAAATATACCGCTCCAGTGTGTGTATGTTTTATTGTTTGGTATATTGAGATTTTTTTTAGACATTATAGCTTTATCCTCATACCTTTTTGACCGGCCGAGTTGCATTAAGGGCAAATGTTGTTTCTGTATATAGTAGTTATAAAGTTAATAAAAACAAAATATTATAAATAACATTTTTGTCATTTATATAATGATAATAGCCATCAGTAAATACAGTTATTTTTGTTGGGATGGCTAATATATATACCTTATAATTTTAAGCTGGTCTTAAAGAACTGTTCAAATTTAGTAAATGGTATTTTTCCTGTGGTATTGTCATATAAATCGACATGATTTGCTTCAGAAACAATTACCAATTCTTTTTTCTTGCCGCCGACCATTTTATAAGCATCTTCAGCAAAATAACGAGAATGAGCCTTTTCACCAGTAACAATTAATGTGGGAATAGTAATTTCATTTGCATAGCTTAGTAGTGGCATATTCATAAATGAAAGAGGCATTGTTGCATTCCAAGCTCCAACCGAATTAATAGAACGAGGATGAAAACCACGAGGCATTCGGTAGTAATTATAAAACTCTTTCAACACTGGAGGCGGATTTCCTGGCAATGTTTCTGGCAAAATACGTTTAGAAGCACTGACTTTACCTTTCTCATCGACATAAATATCATGTCCACCTAATGTAGGAATACCTGTTTTAGCATCTTCCCAACGTTGTTCGTTCAGATATTGTAAAACAGAATGTCGATCAGCTGTTGAATAACGATCTTTCCCATCACCAACTCCATGCCCCATTGCACGACTCATATCGTACATTACACTCGTTGCAACAGCCTTTACACGAGTATCCATTGCTGCATTGTTTAATGCCATACCGCCCCAGCCACAAATGCCGAGCAGTCCAATACGATTACGATCCACTTCTTTTTGTAGACCAAGAAAATCAACTGCAGCACTAAAATCCTCGGTATTGATATCGGGAGAAGCAACATTACGTGGGTAGCCACCACTTTCTCCGGTATAAGATGGATCAAAAGCCAACGTAATAAAACCTTGTTCGGCTAGTGTTTGAGCGTATAGCCCGCTCGCTTGTTCTTTTACTGCACCAAAAGGGCCGCTGATTGCGATTGCAGCTAATTCGCATTCATTTTGATTTTTGGGAATATAAAGATCGCCGATTAATATAATTCCATAACGGTTCTGAAAGGCGACTTTACGGTGATTAACTTTTGTACTTTTAGGAAAGGTCTTGTCCCATTTTTCGAACAGTGATAAAGGTGAAATTTGATTTATCTTATCAGTACTCATAGTTATAACTCCACTTATTGGTGTGAATAGTATAGTAGTTGGTGGAACAAATTTTGCTAAAAGGTCTTATTACTCATTTCTTTTACTGATATAGATTATATTTAGATAACTCAGCAGAAATTGTATTAGTAATTATTATAATTAATATTAATAGTATTGATTAGTGGGGAAAAAATGCTAAGATTAATACTAAATTGTTATAAATAAGAGTAAAAAAATACTTTGCTAACTAAGCGAGAAAACTACAATGATCTTTACCTGTTTATGATTGTTGTACAGGAAGGAAGCTTTACCGCTGCAGCAAAACGGCTTGGGCTTGCACAATCAGGGATAAGTCGTTCTATCCGTGAGCTTGAAAAGCGCCTTGGTTTACAACTTTTGGTTCGCACAACGCGCAAATTATCTCTGACGCAGGCGGGTGGACAATTTTATCAAAAAGTACTGTCTGGATTTGATGCATTAAATGACGGACTAACCTCTCTAGCTTATTATCGTAATACTCCATCAGGTATTGTTCGCATCAATGCTAGCCAGCATGTTATAGATAAAGTGCTATTACCTAAGTTAGCGGTATTTCAACAACTTTATCCTGATATCCGATTGGAACTTATCAATGAAAGCAGGTTTGTTGATATTATTTCTGAGAGATTTGATGCCGGTGTGCGCCTAGGTCCAGAAATTAACGATGGCATGGTTGCTGTACGTATTTACCCAGATATGGAAATGGCAATTGTTGGCACTCCCGACCACTTTCGTCGCTATGGATTTCCACAAATACCAGCAGATTTAGTGGCACATCCTTGCATTGCATATCAACTTGGTGACGGAAGTTTGTACTCGTGGGAGCTTTATCAAGATGGCGAAAAAATTACCCACCGACCTGAGGGAAAATGGGTTTTTGCTGATAGTTATTTGGAAGCTAAAGCTGCTCGCTTTGGATTGGGGTTAGCCTATGTACCAGAAGAATTGGTAGCGGATGATATAGAAAAAGGCGTTCTCATTAGAGTGCTACAACGTTTTAGTCTTAAGCTCGAAGCATCGTATATCTATTACCCTAATAGAAATATATCTCCTGCGCTACGAGCTGTTATTGACGCATTGAAAATTTAAAGGGAGATTAAATTGTCTACATTTGATTATTTGTAATAGTTCTTATTTAATTTGATATTTGAGTTATTTTATAACGCAAAAGGAGATGCTAGAAATGAATCAAACAACAAAAATCATTAAACCTAAATTAGGACTTTAAAAATAAAATTATTGCCACTAACTTCTTGTCTTAATTATTACTTTTTAATTGGAGCGGGAAACGAGGTTCGAACTCGCGACCCCGACCTTGGCAAGGTCGTGCTCTACCAACTGAGCTATTCCCGCATAGGTAAGAAGTGGTGCCCGAGGCGAGACTTGAACTCGCACGGCCAAAAAGGCCGAGGGATTTTAAATCCCTTGTGTCTACCGATTTCACCACCCGGGCTCAAAATTAATTACTAAAAAGTAATTCGTTTTGAATGCTGTGCATTTTACCGATCTTATGGTTTCAGTCAATAAAAATTTCAAATAAATCGTTTAATTGCTCAATGTTTGACTGATTAACAATTTAAATAGAAGTTATTGGTTGATTTTGAAGGGGATGAGTAATTTTGTTTACTAGAATTTATCAACAAAATTACTCGTATAAAAAATGCTTAGGTAGGAATATTAACTAAAAGTTATTATTCTTCTAATAAATCGCTATGTGCTATCCATAAATATTGCAACATTGATAATAGCGTTAATACTGTTGCAATAAACAATGCTGCAAGACCTGCGTAAATAACAATGTCACAAGGACGCCAAAGTAGCCAAGTTAATGCTGTCATTTGTGCTATCGTTTTGATTTTCCCAATTGACGAAACAGCTACATTGTTACGTTTACCAATTTCAGCCATCCATTCCCGTAAGGCCGATATTATAATTTCTCGTGAAACAATAATAATTGCAGGGATTGAGATCCACCATGATTGATAATATTGTGTAATTAAAACAAGCGCTATTGTTACTATGATTTTGTCGGCGACTGGATCTAAAAATGCGCCAAACTTGGTTGTCTGTCCTAGGCGGCGAGCAAGATAACCATCTAATACATCAGTCACGGCCGCAATTAAAAAAATTAATGCAGAGAAAAAACCAGACCATTCATGAGGGAACAAATAAAATGCCAGCACAAAAAAAGGAATTAAAATAACTCGAAATAGTGTTAAAAATGTTGGAAAATTAATTTTCATGTGACAAAAGCTCTTTTTTTATTTTATTAATCAATGCATTATAGATTAATAAAAAACAGTATTTTCTTAATGATTATGTTGCCTGAAATATGTTATTTTTTCAATGGGTTATTGTTGTAAATTTAGATAAATTTTTTCAGCTAATTGTTTTGATATACCTTGTACTTGCGCTATTTCATCAATACTTGCATTTTTTAACTCTCTTAATCCACCAAAATGTTTCAGTAGTGCTTGACGCCTTTTAGCACCAATACCTTCAATATGTTCTAAGGCGCTGTCGGTTAATTGTTTTGTCCCTTTTTTACGTTGACCAACAATAGCATGATCATGTGATGCATTTCTTATTTGCTGAATGAGTAATAGGGCGGGTGAGTGATCATCAAGATAATACCCTTTACCGTGTGCTTCAAAAAATAGTGTCTCTAGTCCTTCTTTGCGCTCAGCACCTTTAGCAACTCCAATTAGAATAGGATGATTTTTATTCCAATTTACTTCTAATTCTTCAAACACCTTTAATGCTTGGTTAAGTTGTCCTTTACCACCGTCGATAAAAATAATATCGGGGACTTTGTCAATAGGCAGATCTTTTTTATTGTAACGGCGTGATAATACTTGTTGCATTGCTGCATAATCATCACCAGGGGTAATTCCTGTAATATTATAGCGTCGAAATTCGGATTTAACAGGTCCTTTATCATCAAAAACAACACAAGATGCAATGGTGTTTTTACCCATAAAATGGCTGATATCAAAACATTCCATTCTATTAATTTTGTCAATTTTTAAAAAATCTTTTAATCCGTCATAACGTTGTTTTATTGTTGAGTTTGCTAGTAGTTTGTTTTTTACTTCTGTTTGAGCATTCACGGTTGCAATAGTGAGTAATTTTAGGTTATCACCTTTAGGTTCATCAACTAATTTAATTTGATGTTCAGCAATAAGTGATAGCGTTTCTTCTATTGGTTGTTTATCAGATAATGAGAAGTTAAGTAAAATCTTTTTAGGAATATTTCTGTTTTGATTGCCTTGTAAATAAAACTGTCCTAAAAAGGTTTCGATAACTTCTTCTAGCTCAGTATTTGATGGAACCTTAGGGAAATAAGAACGATGCCCAAATGTTTGTCCATTGCGAATAAATAAAACATATATACAAGCTAAACCAGACTCATAATGAAAACCGATCACATCAAGATTATCGTTGTTGTTGTATATGGCTTGTTTTTCATTGATATGCTTTATTGCTTGTAGTTGATCACGCAAAACTACTGCTTTTTCAAAGTTGAGTTCGCTACTAGCTTTTTGCATATCTTCAGTTATTTTTTGTATTATCTGATCTGATTGGCCAGATAAAAATAATCTAACATAGTTAACTTGTTCTAGGTAATCTTCATCACTGACTAATCCAGACACACAAGGCCCTAAGCAACGTTTAATCTGATATTGTAGGCAGGGGCGAGTTCGGTTGCGATAGGTTGAATTTAAACACTGTCTTATTGGAAATGTTTTTTGTAATAAAGCTAATATTTGCTTTACTGCATATCCACTTGGATAAGGGCCAAAAAATTCATCTTTTTTTCGATTGACCGCACCACGATAAAGAGACAATTGCGGATGTTGTTCTTTGCTTAACTTTATAAATGGGTAACTTTTGTCATCTTTTAACAGTACATTGTATCGTGGTTGATACTTTTTAATATAAGTCTGTTCAAGCAGTAAGGCTTCGGTTTCGGTATTGGTAATTGTAAATTCAATATGATGGATATGACTAACGAGCATATCCGTTTTTAGCGTTTTTTTACTATTATTAAAGTAACTTTTTAAACGATTATTAAGATCTTTAGCCTTTCCCACATAAATAATCGTCTGTTTATCATTAAACATTTGATAAATTCCCGGCTTATGTGGGACTGTTTTTAAAAAAGATGCTGAATCAAATTGGCTCATATTAGTTTTCAAATTTGAGGGCTTTTTTCTCTATAATCCTCATAATGGTGCTAAGTAAACCATTTATCAAGAGATATATTAACCCAGCAGCAATAAAAATAGTGAAATCATAATAATCCGCATTCAATTCATTGCTGTAGCCCATAACATCCATAACAGGAATCATTGACGCTAATGCTGTGCCTTTTACTACAAAGACAACTTCATTTGAATAAGTCGAAAGGGCTCTTTTTAATGCATAAGGCAAAACAACTTTTAAAGTTTGTTTTTTATTCATGCCAAGTGCTTCACAAGCTTGCCACTGTCCTTTAGGTAAGGCTTTTAATGAACCATAAAAAATTTGAGTTGTATAGGCGGCACTATTGAGTGTTAATGCTAAATAGGCACAAAACCAAGGCGAAGAAATAATGTTATAAAACGTCGGTATTTTGATTAAAATATCTCTAAATTGTGATGGCCCATAATAAATTAGTAAAAGTTGTACTAGTAAAGGTGTACCTGTAAATATAATGACATATGTGCGTATAACTTTATTTAATATAAAGTGATTTAATGACAATAGACATGATAGACAAGCAGCAATCAATCCAGCAGATAAAATACCCAAAATACCTAAACTTAGTGTATCGGGTAAACCTTGGGCAATGATGTTAAGGTAATGAATAAAATTATCAGACATAATACGGCCTTACTAACTTTTCGCTGATGTAGGTTGTTCAAAATAGGTTGAGCGTTTTTCAATACGCGTTATAACCTTTTGACTTAAAATTGAGATAATTAGATAAATGATCATTGCAACAAAATACCATAAAAAAGGTTGGTTGGTTCGCGCGATGATAGTTTTGGTTTGCATCATTAAATCATCAATTGCAATTGCTGAAACTAATGCGGTGTCTTTTAACAAAATTAACCACTGATTACTTAATCCAGGCAAGGCATGACGCCACATTTGTGGCATTATAATGCGAAGAAACGTGCGTGATTTACTTAACCCAAGTACTTGAGCTGCTTGTTTTTGTCCGTTAGAAATTGCTTTAAATGCACCGCGTAACGTTTGAGAGGCATAAACAGCGTATAAAAGTGATAGTGCTGCAACACCGCATAAAAAAGGACTAATATTAAAATCTTGAATATCTAATTGTATCGTCAACGACAAATAATAAAGATCGATTGTGAAACCATCATTTAATAATATTAATAATAGTGGTAATCCGTTATAAATAGCCACCACAATTAATAATTCAGGTAAAGCACGAATTGTTAAGTTAAATAAGGACATTGTCCAGGCAACTGGTTTAAATGGAACAGATTCTAGTATTGAGAAAATTAAAGCGAAAACAATTCCGATAATTAATGATACAAAAGCCAATGATAATGTGATACCTGTTGCTTGTATAAGCGGCAAAATATACCCATCCATTAACGATGAGATCCATATCATTTTATTTGCAAAAAAATCAAACATAAAAAAACCAAGGTTAATTTAAAAAATAAATTCGCCGCAAGATAATGCGGCGAGATTATCATTGTTATATTTATTTAAAAATATAGTTTATTTATTAAACCATTTTTTATAGATAGCATCTAACTCACCGTTAGCTTTTAATTTATCTATCGCTTGATCAAATTGGTTAAGTAATTTTTCGTTACCCTTACGGATAGCAATTCCTAAACCTTCACCAAAATAGTCGTGGTCAGTGATTTTATCGCTTAAAGCAACAATATCAGTCTCTTTGCCTAGCCATTCGCCAGCTACAATTGAGCTTGAAACTATTGCATCAATTCTCTTCGCTTTTAAATCTAAAATAGCGTACTGATAACTATCATAGCTAACCGCTTTCATATCTGGGAATTTATCACTTAAATATTTAGGATAAGTTGTTCCTTTTTGTAGACCAACTTGTTTACCTTTTAGTTGATCGAGATTAGTTAATGTATCTTTCAATGTAACAAATTGGATTGAGCTATCATCATAATAAATTTTAGTAAAATCAACTTGTTTTTGTCGTTCTGGCGTAATATCAATTCCTGCTATAGCGGCATCAATTCGACGAGTTTTTAAGCTAGGAATTAAACCATCAAATGATTGATTGACAATTTTGCATGAAACTTTTATTTCATCACAAATCTTATTAATCACATCAATATCAAAGCCGATGATTTCATTTTTTTCATTAGTAAATTCAAAAGGCGCATAAGTTGCTTCTGTTCCGATTGTTAAGGTGTCTGCTGCTTGAGCTACAAAAGCTGTTCCTGCAAGACAAATAGCTAGTAACGTTTTTTTCATATATCCACCTAATTTTATTTTAATTAATGTGACAAATAAGCTTTAAACTCTTCAGTTTTAGGATGAGCAAAACATTCGAGTTGTCCTCGCTCAATAATTTTACCTTGCTCCATATAAATTACTTGTGAAGCAATTTTGCGTGCAAAATCAACTTCATGCGTAACTATAATTTGTGTAATACCTGTTTGAGATAGCTCATTGATAATTTCGGCAATTTGCGATGTAATTGCTGGATCTAATGCTGCTGTAGGTTCATCGAATAATAATATTTTAGGTTCCATCATTAACGCTCTAGCAATAGCGACACGTTGCTGTTGTCCACCTGAGAGGTGGAGCGGGTAGCGTTGTGCCATATCATCAATTTGCAATCTTTGTAATATCGCCATTGCTTTATCGCAAGCTTCTTTTTTAGATAACTTTAATACTTGGCAAGGTGCTTCAATCAAATTTTCTAGTACCGTCAAATGCGGCCATAAATTATAGTTTTGAAATACCATGCCTACGTTTTTACGAAGATGTCTAATTGTTGATTCACTGATTTTTTCAGAAAAATCAAAATGAGTGTTAGCAATAGTCATCTGCCCTGAACTAGGTATTTCAAGTAAATTAAAAACTTTTAATAAAGAGCTTTTTCCTGCTCCACTTTGACCAAGTAATACAATGGTTTCACCAAGTGGATAGCAGAGTGAAACATCATTTAAGGCCTGATGTTTACCATAAAAACAGTTAATATGGTTTAATTCAATATTCATTGTTAGTTATACATTTTTCTTGATGCTAAAGTTGATTAAATATTACTTTTTTCTGCATAAAAATGCAATCTAATTTATTAGACAAGTCCTCTTTTGTCTGGTTTTTATACTTAAAGATGCACTTTCCTGAAAGTTTTTACAATCTTTTGTTATTTAGGATGGTTATTGAGCATTAGATAAAATAGGAATTACAGGACCAAGATATCTAGGTTCTTTTTTTAGAATATAAAGATCAATAAATGCACTAACACGCGCAAACATTTCGCGAATACGGACTAACTTCATATTTTTAGGGGAGGGCACAGCAAAACATTGCGCTTGTATGTCTTGTGCAAGGGCAATAAAAATAGCTCGTTCGCAATGAAACTCTTGAGTGATAATAGTAAAATTATTTGCATCAAATACTTTATTGGCACGAACCACCGAATCGAAAGTTCTAAAACCAGCATAATCCAAAACGATCACATCGCTAGGAATTCCAGCTTTTATCAAATCCTTCTTCATAGTAATTGGTTCATTGTAGCTTAAAAGAGCGTTATCACCACTTAATAATAAATAATCAACTTTGTTTTGCCAATAAAGATCAATTGCTCCATCAATACGGTTACGATAAAAATCATTTAAGCCTCCTCCTCGAACATATTTCGATGTTCCAAGTACAACACCAATAGTTCGGTAAGGAAGTTTATTTTCATCATGATAAATATAAGGAGCCGTTTTATAGCTGATCCAATAATCTAAACCTATAATAGCAGTTATTGAAATCAAGCTGAAACTAACAATATAAGCAATAAGCTTTTTTAATTTCATGCTAAAGCCACTTAAAAATAAATACCATTATTGGAAATAAAAAAGGTGCTGTCAATGAGGTCATAACACCACATAAAACTAATGATAACGAACTATACGCACCTTCGTTATAATCAACTTCAATACAACGGGCAGTGCCGACAGCATGTGAAACAGCACCGATAGCTAATCCTCTTGCTGGTGCTGATTTTATTTTTACTAAATTTAATATTTGATGTCCAAATATACCGCCTAATGTTCCAACTAATATCACGCATAATGCAGCTATTGACGGTACACCATCTTGATTACTTGCAATTGTTACTGCAATGGCAGTAGTAACAGATTTAGGTAGCACAGATGCAGCAATCTCAATACTTCCACCTAACCAAAATACAATACAAACACCGGTTATCATTGAAGCAAGCGATGCGGTAAAAGTAATAATCATTATTGACTTCCAACGAGCTTTAATTTGGGGAATAAGTTCATATAAAGGATAGGCGAGAGCAACAACAGAATAAGGCAAGAGGTCATTAATGATTTGTACGTTGTCAACGTATTGTGTATAGCTAGTGTTTGTTATCAGTAAAATTGGAATTAATACTATGACCGTAATTACTAGGGGATTAAATAACGGATTTTTTATTTTAAATGATATTTTTCTAATAATGAAGAAAACAAAAAGTGTTAATGGTAGCATCCATATCATGGCTGATTGACCTCACCTTTTGGTGATGAAATTGAATTTTTTGCTGCGACTTTATGACATTGTTCCGTTAAAAATGCAGTTAGAATCAATACAATAAGAGAACCACCTACACAGCCAAATATAATCGGAACCCAATTTTGTAATAAAAGTGAATAATTATCCATAATCCCCATTGCTGCAGGAATAAATAACAATGTCATGTAACGCATGAATAGATTACAGCTATTTTTGATCCAGCAAGTGGGAATTAACTGAAATGCAAGTAAGAAGAATAAGATCAATAAACCAATAATACTGCCAGGAATCATTATAGGTAGTATTTTAGAAACAATATTACCAACCCATAAACAAAGAGTTAATATGACCAATCCACGACCATAACTAAAAAGTGTATAGTATAAAGAATATAGTCTATGTCTGATGGTAGCGTGCTTAGCTAGAAAATGTTTCATAACGTAAATGCTATTAATCTTAATTATAAATTATGACGTTGCTAGTGTGACATAAAGTTATTTGTCTATATGATACGCTTGTCAAAATTAATTACCAACTAAATAATGGTAGTAATGATAAAGTTGTTTAATTAATGCTAGTTTTTCTGGTTGCTGAATATAAGTTTCAGCATATTGCTCTAATATTAATAAGTAATCTTGAATTTTTGGGGTGTTGAGTTTATCACGACAATAATCTTTCCAAATAATCTGTTCATGCTCTGTTAATGTTTGTGGGTAATTTCGCGCTTTATAACGAAAAAACAGTTTTGGTAAACGAGGATCATCAAACGTTAATGATAAACTATCTAATAGATGAATTGGAGTTGTTCGAATAGTTTCGCAGCGTAACTTATCTTGGTTATTTAGAAATTTTCCATAAATTTGAGAATCAACATCAGCGTTAATAGTATTAATAGGACTATTATTATCAATATTAAATAACGACTGCATTTTATTTTGTAATAAATTTTGATTTTCTAACAATTTATGTTGGTTTATTAAACATTGCTCTATATCAATGTTAAACCGATTAGCATTTTCAGGTAATAATGTTTTTAATGGTGCAATAATAGGACATTTATTGGTATGAACCAATTTTAAAGGAATTCGTGATTCACCTAATTGTAGATCTTCAGTTTTGGTGTAGAGCCTTTCCTTTATTTGCTCAACGGGGAGATCGATTAAGAGATCTATATTACCAGTTAAATCGCAAATAACAGCGGCATTATTTTGTACTGGATGCCAAATTATAGGTGAAACTAAAGATAGATTACCACGATGGCTACCTAACATGCCTGATACATGAACTATTGGTGTCATATTAACTACATCAATAAGTTCAGCAACTTTATTTTTTTTACGTAATGAGAAAAAATAATTAAACAGTTTAGGTTGTTTTTCTTTTATTAATTTAGCCATTGCTATAGTTGCATAAACATCAGACATTGCATCGTGTGCATGTTCATGTTTAATGTTATTTGCTTTTGTTAGATGTTCTAAACGAAAACTTGGAAGGTTTTCATCATTAGTTGGCCAATTAATTCCTTCTGGTCTTAGCGCATAACAAGCACGAACTACATCAAGTAGATCCCATCTTGAATTGTTGTGTTGCCAACAATAAGTATAAGGGTCATAAAAATTACGATATAAAAGATTACGCGTTACTTCATCATCAAAACGAATATTGTTATAGCCTAAAATACAAGTATTAGGTTTGCTAAAAGCTTGATGAATTTGTCGAATAAATTCAGCTTCACAAACTCCTTTGTTATTAGCTTCTTGAGGTGTTATGCCAGTAATTAGTACCGCTTCTGGATTGGGTAGATAATCTTGAGTTTGACAACAATATATAACCAAAGGATTTTCAATAATATTAAAATTCTCATCAGTTCGAATTCCAGCAAATTGAGCAGGGCGATCTAATGCAGGATGAGTTCCAAATGTTTCATAATCGTGGAAGTAAAAACTTGGCTGTTCTTGGTTATTTTTCATTGTGTAACCATATATTTTATGTTTTCTGTCAAGAAACTCATAAATTTCATTATATATACTCAAAATAATCAGCTTCTTTTCCCCATTTTATAGGGGGCTTAGAATAATTTATTATTAGCAAGGTAGAAATTAATCAATTCAAAATTTTGAATGATTTAAAATGAGTATAATTTATTCTTAATTAGTTGGTGCACTTTCGATAATATCTGCTAGTTTTTCGAGTGTTAGCCTTAAAAATTTTGGCATAACTTCTAACTCAATAGAATCCATTAAATTTTTTACATATAATCCTAATTCAGTATCGCCTTCAACAATCAAACGACGTTGAAAAAATAGTGTATCAGGGTCTTGTCGTCTAGTTGCTATCATAATCAAATCATTAGCATTACCTATAAAGCTTACATCAGCAATTTCTTCTCGGCTAACAACTAATTTATTATTGATTAAACTAACAAACCACACAAGCTCTAGATCAGTAATTTGAATTTTAAGGCAACGATTTTCTAAAAAATCTAGATCACCATCTTGCAAAGAATGTTCAAATTGTAATTTCAATAATTGCTCTATGGTTTGTTTTTTTACATTAAAAGGAATGCATCGCAAGGTAAGCCCCAAAATATGGGGCGCTTTATTGACAAACTGTGAATGAATTTTGTTTAAAATTTGGCTTTTTGCTCCAATCATTTATGCATCCCCAGAAATCATTTTTTCATAAATATCCAAGTCGGTATTCAAATGTTCAAAAACCTCTTCACTAACCTCATTACGAACTTTCATTTGTAAAAGAGCAGTACGTTCTGCACCTATAGCAACTAAACGCATACGTCTTTCTAGATTTTCTGCTTCAAGAGATTTTTGTTCTAAATCTTTAAGGCCGGTTCTGCGCCTTAGCGAACCGATAACACGTGAGCCGACTTCATGAATAATTTCTTGATCTACTCGGTCTTCAGCTGTTTCTTGCAACAAATTATTTTGCATTTTTTCTAGGCTTACAATTGCCTCTTCAGCCATATGACCTTTAACTGATAAAATTTCATTTTTTTGTTCAGAATTATCTAAAATTACACTACCTCGTAACAAGATAGGTAAGATTATCACCGCTGCAATCAATGATATTAATATGATACCTGTCGCAATAAAGACCAGTTGATAACGACCACTAATCGTCATTGGAATAGATAAAACACCAGCTAGAGTAATAGCTCCTCTAACGCCAGCAAATGTTGAAATTAAAAGATCTCTGGTTGAGTATGCCCTAAATGCAAGAGGTCTCTTAGTTCCAAAAGGCATCGTTGGCATATGTTTCATTGACCATAACCAAGCAAATCTAGTTCCCATCAATACAGCAAAAACGAATAAAACAATTAAACATAGTTGCCATACCTCAATTGAGGTATCAATTTGGTTTTCTACAAAAGTATTATTAAAAATGCTTGGTAGTTGAATACCTAATAAAACAAATACAAATCCATTAAACACAAAGGTTAACATTGACCATGTACTATCTGATTGCAAACGTGCAGTTAAAGGTGCGTTTCGCATCATACCAGAATGATTGACTGTCATACCTGCGCTTACTGCTGCTAAAATTCCAGAACAATGACATTCCTCAGCAATGATATAGGCGGCAAAAGGTAGTAAAAATAGTAATACTATTTGAATAGCGGGATCATTGTGAGTAAGCTTATTTATTTTACGCAAGATACGTGCATATAACCAAGTAAATAAAACACCAATAGCTAATCCACCAATAGCAACTACAAAAAACTGGACACTAACATCAAAGATATTGAATACTGCATCACCAACGGCAATAGCAATAGCAAATTTTAAAGAAACCAAACCTGAAGCATCATTCATCAATGCTTCACCTTCGATGATTTCCATCTTTTCTTTTTCAATACGACCTTTACCTACAATTCCACTTAATGCTACGGCATCTGTTGGCGATAAAACTGCGGCTAATGCAAATGTTGCAGCTAGATCGATTCCTTTTGGTAACATCCAATAAAGTAAATAACCAACAGCTACAATTGTTATTACAACTAAAACTAGCGCTAGCCCAACAATTTCTCTAACATTGTGCACAAAATCTTTTACCGATGTTTTGCGCCCATCGGCAAAGAGTAAAGGTGGAATGAATAAAACAAGAAATAACTCTGGGTCAAATTTGACATAAACTCCAAAGGCAGCCAATATACAACCTAATAATATTTGCATTAGAGGCAATGGGATTTGTATTGGTAGCATTTTAATAACAACACCAGAAAGTGATACAATTAAAACTAGTAGTAAAATTATTGAAAAAAGATCCATAGTTCCTCTTTTATTTATCCTATAATCCTATTGTTTACATTGATTATATCGGATCTTTAACTAAATTTCAGTTGAAAATTTCATAGATTTATCTAAATTTTACTCAGATACAATTATTAACCAAGAAACAGTAGTGTAATTGAAAGGTATTTTGAATGGAAAATTGGCAAAGAGCATTTATACTACATACTCGTTCTTATACTGAAACTAGTTTATTAGTCGATCTATTTGTTGAAAATATCGGAAAAGTAAAGGTATTAGCTAAAGGTGCTAAACGAAAAAGCTCTGCCTTGAAAGGTATGTTGCAACCTTTTACTCCACTTATTGTGCAATACTCAGGCCAAGGTGAAATAAAAACATTGCGTCAGGTTGAAGCTATGTCGCTTGCATTGCCATTGGTATCTGTTTTTTTGTATAGCGCATTTTATTTAAATGAACTATTACATCGAGTTTTAGTTGCAGAAGCAGAAATGCCAACTCTTTTTGATGATTATCTAAAAAGTCTGCAACAATTAGCCCAACAGGTTCCTGCTGAAAATGTGTTGCGAGCTTTTGAATTATCGTTATTAGAAAATTTAGGATATCACGTTGATTTTTTTCACTGCTGTGTAACTGGCGATGACATTGTTAAATCGATGCATTATCAATATCAATCGGAAAAAGGATTTATCAGTAGTTTATTACAAAATAGCATCAGCTTTACTGGCGAGCAGGTTTTAGCTTTAGGAAAACGTCAATTTGATAATATCGATACGTTAAAAGCAGCTAAACGCTTTACTAGGATGGCGTTGAAACCTTATGTAGGATCAAAACCATTCAAAAGCAGAGAGCTATTTCTAAAAATTTAGTTTTGCTAATTTGGCTGCTCGATTTAAAAGAGTTATTAAATTCATTTCGATGTTGAATTAAGTAATATATCAAGCTGATTAGCAAATTTTTCTCGGTCTTTGCTGGAAAATGGAGCTGAACCTTTAGATTGTATTCCACTTGCTCGCATGGTTTCCATAAAATCTCTCATAATTAATCGTTCTTTAATTGTATCTAGTGTATATTGTTCACCTCGTGGCGTGAGCACTAATGCATTTTTATTTAAAACTTCGGATCCAAGTGGAATGTCTGAGGTAATAACTAAATCATTTTTTTGAACCGACTCAATTATTTTTCTATCTGCTACATCAAATCCTTTTTCAACTAATAAAGTTTTAATATAAGGTGACAAGGGGATAGTTAAACATTGATTTGCAATTAATGTTGTATTTATTGCTTTTCGATTTGCAACTCGATATAAAATTTCTTTAATTGGGTTAGGGCAAGCATCAGCATCAATCCAAATATTCATAGCACATACATTCATATAATAAACAATCAATAGTTAATGATTATAACTTTTGTTGGATAAAAGCAACTATTTATTTTTTGTAAAGATGTTTCAGGTAAATATGTGTTTTAGTATATTCATTAAATTTATTAAGCTTCACATGAATATGGTTTTTTCTATTTTAAATCTAGATGATAAGTGGTAATATATTCGACCTATTTTTTAAGTAAGCAAGTGCGCTTTCGTGTGGCGCACCACTGTTATAAGGATTTGCTATGCCAATTATTACTCTTCCTGACGGAAACCAACGTCAATTCGATAAACCCGTTACTATTTTAGAAGTTGCTCAAAGTATTGGAGCTGGTCTTGCTAAAGCTTGTATAGCTGGGCGTGTAAATGGCGTGCGTAAAGATGCCTGTGATGTCATTGATCAAGATGCAACATTAGCCATCATTACAGCCAAAGATGAAGATGGACTCGAAATTATCCGTCATTCTTGTGCACATTTATTAGGTCACGCAATTAAACAACTATGGCCTAATACACAAATGGCTATTGGTCCAACAATTGATAATGGTTTTTATTATGATGTTGATTTAGATCACTCTTTAACTCAGGAAGACCTTGATGCATTAGAAAAACGCATGCATGAATTGGCTAAAAAAAATTATGAAGTAAAAAAAGAAGTGGTTAGTTGGGAGCGCGCTAGAGAAGTTTTTTGGGAGCGACATGAACCATATAAAATTGCTATTTTAGATGAAAATATTCCAAAAGATTCAAAACCAGCACTTTATCATCACGAAGAATATATTGATATGTGTCGTGGACCACATGTACCTAATATGCGTTTTTGCTATCATTTTAAATTGCAAAAAATTGCTGGAGCTTATTGGCGCGGTAACAGTGATAATAAAATGTTACAACGTATTTATGGAACAGCATGGGCAGATAAAAAACAACTTGATAGCTATTTACAATTTTTAGAAGAAGCCGCTAAACGAGATCATCGTAAAATTGGTAAGCAACTAGATCTTTATCATATGCAAGAAGAGGCGCCTGGTATGGTGTTTTGGCATAATGATGGTTGGATTATCTTTCGTGAACTTGAGGTTTTTGTTCGCACTAAATTGAAAGAATACGATTATCAAGAAGTAAAAGGTCCATTTATGATGGATCGTGTTTTGTGGGAAAAAACAGGTCACTGGGGTAATTATAAAGAGTTAATGTTTGTTACTTCTTCTGAAAATCGTGAATATTGTATTAAACCAATGAACTGTCCAGGGCACGTGCAAATTTTCAATCAAGGCTTAAAATCTTATCGTGATTTACCATTACGTATGGCGGAATTTGGTAGTTGCCATCGTAATGAACCTTCAGGATCTTTACATGGTTTGATGCGAGTTCGAGGTTTTACACAAGATGATGCACATATCTTTTGTACTGAAGATCAAATTCGCAGTGAAGTAAATAGCTGCATCAAAATGGTTTATGATACTTATAGTACTTTCGGTTTTAATGATATTACTGTTAAGTTATCAACCCGTCCTGAAAAACGAATTGGTAAAGATGAAACTTGGGATCTTGCTGAAAAAGATTTAGCTGAATGTTTAACTGAAAATGGCATTGAATTTGAATATTTACTAGGTGAAGGCGCTTTTTATGGTCCCAAAATAGAGTTTACTCTGCATGACTGTTTAGGTAGAGCATGGCAATGCGGTACAGTTCAGCTTGATTTTATGCTACCTGAACGTTTAGATGCGACTTATGTAGGTGAAGATAATGAACGTCATGTCCCAGTTATGATTCATAGAGCTATTTTAGGTTCTATGGAGCGTTTTATGGGTATCTTGACTGAAAACTGTGCAGGACTTTTTCCTACTTGGCTTGCTCCATTGCAAGTTGCAGTAATTAACATTACCGATAATCAAGCTGAATATGCCAAACAATTAACCTCACAATTACAAAAAGTTGGAATTAGAGCAAAAGCGGACTTGAGAAATGAGAAAATAGGGTTTAAAATTCGTGAGCATACTCTAAAACGTGTTCCTTATATGTTTGTTTGTGGAGACAAAGAAATGGAATCAGGAACAATTTCAGTTCGAACTCGTCAAGGTAAAGATCTTGGTAGCTTTGAAGTGAAACATGTTATAGAATTGTTGCTTAACGAAATTCATAGTCGTTCATTAGAACAAATGAATTAATGATAAATTAATTTGGAGGAATGAGATATTAAAGTCAGTAAACGAATTCAGTCAACACGAGCACATAAAATCAATGATGAAATTACAACTCGTGAGGTGAGGTTAACCGGCGTCGATGGTGAGCAGCTCGGTATAGTAAGCTTAGATGAAGCTTTAAAACAAGCTGAAGAAGCAACTTTAGATTTAGTTGAAATAAGCCCTAATGCAGAGCCACCTGTTTGTCGAATTATGGATTATGGCAAGTTCCTCTATGAAAAGAGTAAAGCAACAAAAGAGCAGAAGAAGAAGCAAAAGGTTGTTCAGGTTAAGGAAATTAAGTTCCGACCTGGTACAGACGAAGGCGACTATCAGGTAAAACTCCGCAGCCTGATTCGCTTTCTTGAAGATGGCGATAAAGCTAAAGTAACGTTACGTTTTCGTGGTCGTGAAATGGCTCACCAACAGTTAGGTTCTGAAATGCTTGATCGTATTAAAAAGGATTTAGCTGATTTGGCGGTTATTGAATCTTATCCAACTAAGATTGAAGGTCGACAAATGATTATGGTGCTAGCGCCGAAGAAGAAATAATGGTTCAACAAGCTAGATTTTGATACTATTGAAAACTACACCATTATTTTGTTTTTATTAACAATGCGAAGTGGAAATTAATAAAATGCCTAAAATTAAAACTGTAAAAGGCGCAGCAAAGCGCTTTAAAAAAACAGCTTCTGGTGGCTTTAAGCATAAGCAAGCTAACAAGAGTCATATCCTAACTAAAAAATCAACTAAGCGTAAACGTCATTTACGTGGTTTGACTACTGTGTCAAAAGGCGATTTAGGTTTAGTTACTGCGTGTGTTCCATACGTTTAAGTTTTGATTAATTATTAGAGGATATAGTTTATGGCTCGTGTTAAACGTGGTGTTATTGCTCGTGCACGTCACAAGAAAATTTTAAAACAAGCAAAAGGTTATTATGGAGCTCGTTCACGTGTATATCGTGTTGCTTTCCAAGCTGTAATTAAAGCTGGACAATATGCTTACCGTGACCGTCGCCAACGTAAACGTCAATTCCGTCAATTATGGATTGTTCGTATCAATGCTGCTGCTCGTCAATGTGGTCTTTCTTATAGCCGATTTATCAATGGTTTAAAGAAAGCGTCAATTGAAATTGATCGTAAGATCTTAGCTGATATTGCTGTATTTGACAAAAATGCATTTGCTGCATTAGTTGAAAAAGCAAAAGCAGCACTATAATAGCTTTATAAAAGCCGAGTTATCTCGGCTTTTATCATTCAATTTTAATATTTTAAGAGTAAATTTATTATGAATATAGCTATTTTTTGTTTCTTTTTTGGTTTCTTTAGCAATACTAAATCGTGAGGCAAAGAAAAAACAAAAAATAATTATAAAAGCCTCAAAAAGAGGCTTTTTTTATGCAATAAACACAATAAGCAGGAGAACTGTATGTCTCAATTAGTTGAACTGGTGAATAACGCCAAATCCGCTATTGAAAGTGCTAATGATATTAATTCGATCGAACAAATTCGAGTGGAATATTTTGGTAAAAAAGGCTATTTTACAATGCAAATGGCTTCTTTACGTGATGTTCCTGCCGATGAACGTCCATCTGTGGGTCAAAAAATCAATGATGCAAAGCAAGAAGTTGTTCAGCTATTGAATCAAAAGCGCAATTATTTAGAGCGTCAGGCTCTTAATGCAAAACTAGCCAATGAAACAATTGATATTACATTGCCTGGCAACTCACTTGAATTAGGTGGATTACATCCAGTTACAAAAACAATTAATCGATTAGTTGATTTTTTTGGTGAACTAGGTTTTGTTGTTGAAACCGGTCCTGAAATAGAAGATGACTACCATAATTTTGATGCATTAAATATTCCTGCTCATCATCCTGCTCGTGCAGATCATGATACATTTTGGTTTGATGCAAAACGCTTATTAAGAACGCAAACTTCAACAGTACAAATTCGCACAATGGAAAATCAAAAACCACCCATTCGAATAATTGCTCCTGGAAGAACATATCGAAATGATTATGACCAAACACACACACCAATGTTCCATCAAATGGAAGGTTTGCTAGTTGATAAAGATATCAGTTTTACACATTTAAAAGGGTTATTGCATGATTTTCTGCACTGCTTTTTTGAAGATAATATGGAAATACGCTTTAGGCCAGGTTACTTTCCATTTACAGAACCATCGGCTGAAGTTGATATTAAAGCTAAAAATGGTAAATGGCTGGAAGTCTTAGGCTGTGGAATGGTTCATCCTAATGTATTACGTAATGTAGGTATTGATCCTGAAGTTTATAGTGGTTTTGCATTTGGTATGGGGATAGAACGATTAACTATGTTACGTTACGGTGTCACTGATTTACGTTCTTTCTTTGAAAATGATTTACGTTTTTTAAAGCAATTTAATTAATTCTGGAGATCAAAACATGAAATTTAGTGAAAGTTGGCTACGTGAATGGATCAATCCAGAAATTAGTAGCGAAACGCTAGCAGATCAATTAACAATGGCTGGTTTAGAAGTTGATGATGTCGAAAAAGTAGCAGGTGACTTTACAGGTGTTGTTATTGGTAAAGTAGTTGAATGTAAGCAGCACCCGAATGCTGATAAACTTCGTGTAACAAAAGTTGATATAGGTAAAGAAGAATTACTTGATATCGTTTGTGGCGCGCCAAACTGCCGACAAGGTTTGACTGTTGCATGTGCTACAGTGGGAGCTGTTTTACCAGGTAATTTTAAAATCAAATCAGCTAAGTTACGAGGAGAACCATCAGAAGGCATGCTATGTTCATACTCAGAACTGGGGATTGCTGATGAACATAATGGTATTATTGAATTACCTGATGATGCTCCTTTGGGACGAGATATTCGTGAATATTTAAATTTAAACGATGTCACAATTGATATTAGTGTAACACCTAATAGGGCTGATTGCTTTGGTATTGTTGGGATTGCTAGAGATATTTCTGCAGTTAACAATATTCCAATGCAAGCACTTAAAGTTAACAGTGTGCAGGCAACAATTTCCGATACAGTATCAATAAAAATAGATGAACCCACAGCATCACCTCGCTATTTGGGTAGGGTAATTAAAAATATTAATGTTAATGCTCAAACGCCACTATGGATGAAAGAAAAATTGCGTCGTGGTGGAATTCGTTCAATCGATGCCGTTGTTGATATAACTAATTTTGTATTATTAGAAATTGGCCACCCAATGCATGCATTTGATTTATCGCAGATTGAAAAGGGCATAATTGTTCGTTATGCAAACAAAGATGAAAAACTGACTTTACTTAATGGTAATGAAGTTAAACTTAATGATAAAACTTTAGTAATTGCCGATCACAAAAAAATCTTAGCGCTAGCGGGGATTATGGGTGGTGAAAAATCTGGTGTAACACAAACAACTAAAGATGTATTTCTTGAAGCAGCGTTCTTTAATCCATTAGTTATAACAGGTAAAGCACGTGAATACGGTTTACATACAGAAGCATCACACCGCTATGAACGAGGAGTTGATCCTTTATTACAATTTAC
This sequence comes from Gilliamella sp. Imp1-1, assembly GCF_001690415.1. Lineage (NCBI taxonomy): Bacteria > Pseudomonadati > Pseudomonadota > Gammaproteobacteria > Orbales > Orbaceae > Gilliamella > Gilliamella sp. Imp1-1. Next base: position 2,094 of record NZ_LZHK01000061.1, on the reverse strand, counting down.
AGCAATGGAACGAGCAAGCCAATTATTAATTGATATTTGTGGTGGAGAAGCAGGTCCAGTTATTGATGTGACACATGAGGCTGAACTACCTGCACAAGCAACTATCCAATTGCGGCGTAGTAAAATTGATCGCATTATTGGTTATACAATCGAAACACAAAAGATCACCGACATTTTAATTAGACTTGGTTGTAAAGTTGAATATAAAGACAATGTTTGGATTGTAAAATCACCAAGTTGGCGTTTTGATTTGCAAATTGAAGAAGATTTAGTTGAAGAAGTTGCCCGTATTTACGGATATAACAATATCCCAAATGCCAATTTGAAAATTGAATCAGTAATGAAACCGAAACCAGAAAGTCAAATCTCATTACGTAGAGTAAAGGATTTATTGGTTGATAGAGGGTATCAAGAAGCGGTGACATATAGCTTTGTTGATCCAAAAGTTCAGCAAATATTATATCCTGAATATCCAGAAATCAAATTACCTAACCCAATTTCAAGTGAAATGTCAGTTATGCGTTTATCACTTTGGTCTGGGTTATTAGATGTGATACTATATAACCAAAATCGTCAGCAAACGCGTGCCCGATTATTTGAAACTGGTTTGCGTTTTATTCCTGATGAAAATTGTGAATTTGGTGTACGTCAGGAGTTAATGTTAGCTGGTATTGTTACTGGTAATTTATACGAAGAACACTGGCGACTCCCTAAAAAGAATGTAGATTTTTATGACCTTAAAGGTGATCTTGAGTCAATTTTTTCTCTTTTAGGGTGTGGTGATCAAATACAATTTAAAAAATCTGAACTTCCAGCTTTACATCCTGGACAAAGTGCTGCGATTTATTTAAATGATGAGTTATTAGGTCATTTAGGAGTCTTGCATCCAGAAATTGAAAAAAAATTGTCTTTAAATAGTAAAACGCTTGTTTTTGAAATAAATTTAGCTAAAATTAGTAAAAAAGAGGTACCTGTAGCTCAGGATTTATCCAAGTATCCGTCAAATAAACGTGATATAGCTATTATTGTTTCAAATACAATACCAGCAGCGGATATTATTTTAGAGTGTAAAAAAGCGGGTGGTGAGCAACTTATTAAAGTTACTCTTTTTGATGTGTATCAAGGTGAAAATATCAAAGAAGATCAAAAAAGCATTGCTATTAGTTTGATTTTACAAGATAAATCACGTACGCTTGAAGAAGAAGATATAACTAACATTGTAAGCAAATGCGTTACTGCCTTACAAAATCGTTTTAAAGCCCTATTAAGAGAATAATAATATGACATTAACTAAAGCAGATATTGCAGATCGTCTTGCCGAAAAATTTAATATTGATCGACAAGAATCTAAAATCCTTGTAGAGCTATTTTTTGAAGAGATTCGGGTGGCTTTAGAAAAAGGTGAACCAGTTAAATTATCTGGATTCGGTAATTTTACAGTACGTGATAAAAATTCGCGCCCAGGTAGAAACCCAAAAACAGGTGAAAGTGTTGATATTTCAGCTCGTAGAGTTGTTACATTTAGACCAGGTATAAAATTTAGAGAGCGTGTTGAGAAAAATCTAGTAATCTAATTCCTGAATTACATACTATCATTTCAAATAATGGCTTTTCTTTTGATATAGCATCTAAAGAAAGGCCGAACAGTTGTGTTATACTAAAAAGTAGTTGTAAAAAATTAATAATTCAAGTATGATACCTCCGATTCAATGGAGGCTCTATGGGTTCTCTTGCAACATTTTTTTGCTCACTAGGTCAGGTCCGGAAGGAAGCAGCCAAAGTAAAATACATGTGTGTGGGATGTAGCTGATAGGGTCTCCTCCAATGCATGTTTGCAGTAAATTTACCTATTTTTTAATTATAAATAAAATTAAATATATTTTATCAACTAAAATACATGTGTAAATTTCTAATCCAAAACTTTTAAAAATATATAATCAATTGATGAGTAAGGAAATTTATTTTGAAATTACCGTCCCTTCTTCCAATAACGCTAGCAATTATTTTAAGTGGTTGTACTGTTTTACCTCATTCAGGACCAAATTTTTCATCTATAAAAAATATAAATAAACAACATGCTGAATTAGATAAAAT